>JBAZDD010000362.1:0-2502 GCA_041654635.1 Candidatus Muiribacteriota bacterium | reverse complement strand
ATAGTTTTTTATACATATCAAACGCCTTATCATATTGCTTAAGTTCATTTAATGACCTTATAATATTTTTCATTGAATATACATAACCTTCTGCTCTTGGATCAGTTGTATTCAAGGATTGCTGAAATATTTCTCGACAACATATTTATATTTTGGGTTCAGTATCTTATACTGCCATTTATAAAATCTATTATTAAAAATATACTCCACTAAATGATAGAATATTCTATCATGTTTTACTGTGGTAGTATATGACCCATAGTTTACAAAAGCCCCTTCCACAGTCTGAAGAGACATACCCAGATATGTATCCACTCCCTGTGGGCTATCATAATCCCAGCTGTCTTCAAGCAGTTCAATATACCCTTTAGCCTCTTTCCAATAAACATCATAATAACCGTCCGGGTCTTCTTCATCGCGTGTATAATCAGCTTCCCGATAATTCCGGTATTCTTTTCCTGAAAGCAATATATATTTTTCTTTACCTGAGAATTCTTTTTTTAGTGAAGCTATCTTTTTATAGACTTCCGCCAATTTTAAATGTGCAATCTGAATATCATTTTCTTTTTCTTTTGTAAATTTACTGTTTTTGATATCTTTCAGTATATCGGTAACATACAGCAGTTTCTTTTCATCTGCTGAGAATTCTGTATTAATAAGAAATATAAGTAGATTCAATGAATTTTTAGTGTATTCAAACCCTTCTTTTATCATTGAATATCTGTATGAATCAGAGCTGTTTATAAAGTCTTTTAATTCCTGTTCACAATAACCTATCCAGGAAAATCCTCCACGGGATACAAAAAAAATAAAATCATTATTTTTACAATCCTCGAAATTCTGTTTGGCTTTTCTGAAATCTTTTTTATTAACAGCTTTCAGACCTTCATCAAACTTCTGAACGCTTTCACGATTTTCTGTTTTAAAAAAGTTTTTATACCATTTCTCATATAAATAAAACAACTTTAAAAGAAAGTCTTTCTTTTTACTATAATTCTTAATATTTTCAGTGTTTTCATAATCTTTATGCGCTCTTTTCCACTGCTTGTCCAGAAATTCAAGAAAGTATTTTTCTATTATTAATCTATCTTCTCTAATATTATTGTTCCGATGTCTATTTATATCATCCAGAAACAAATGCAGATTATTAAAAAGTTCTTTATTTATATCAAATTTGTTCAGATATAAATATTCTTCAATTATTTCAGAAACTTCAGGATTTTTAATCAGTAAACCACTTATATATTCAGGATTATTTTCAATATTTTCCGGATCAAATCCATTAATAAAACATTTAACAGAATCTGTTAAATCAATTTCGTTTTTCTGCTCTTCTATAAGGCTTAATATTTCATTAAAAAATTCTTCTTTTTCACCTGTCTTTTCAAATTCCCACATCAGCTTATTGACAAACTGTTCCATCTCACAATAGGAAATAATATCCGCTAATGCAGTGTCAATTCGGTTGACTGCACTCTTGTCATCTTTATTTTCAACATCCGCATAAGCTGCAAAGAAAGATAAACAAATCAAAAGAAATAAAAGTAGTTTTTTCATATAAAAACCCCCGCGGGTTATTATTTATGAGCTTATAAATTAGAATAGATACATACAAGAAAAATATAATAATTGTTTTTATTTTAAACCTTTAAAATTAGAAAGTCAACGTTTTTTTTAAAACGCGGATGAAACGCATGAGAAACGCGAATAAAACGCGAATAAATCGCGAATCAATCTTAAGAGCTGTAAAAAGTAATCCCTATCGCTTTTCCCTTCCAGTCATACTCACTGAGGGTTCCAGACCCGCTAACTTATTAACTGTCTTAACTGTTGACGATAGTCAACTTTACTGACACCGGCAGGTGTCTTTACATGGATGAAATCCATCACATGTTGCGATAGTAACATTACACTTTGCGAATGCAAAGTCCATGCTGGATTCCTGCGTACGCGGAATGACAACGAAGGGCAAAACCTAATACAGAAGCCGGGCAGAACAGTGTTCTTCCCCTACAAAAGATAAGAGCAATGGACCCCGGCATTAAACATCACCGGGGTGACAGCAAAAAACATAAAAACATTACGAAAAAAACATCATTGAGAATTGCTGTTTGCTTTAAGGTTCCCCCGCGTTTCATTCGTGTTTCACTCGCGTTTCATTCGCGTTTTATACGCGTTTTATTTTTACTCACTCACTTATTCACTTATTCACTTACTCACTGCTTCACTTTCTGTCATCTCAATCATTCTTTTTATAGGATTATAAGCTTTTTCCATTATTTCACCTGACAATTCAATATTGTTGATTTCATTTTTCAGCACATCATATATATTTTGAAGTGTAATTTTTTTCATATTTCCACAAATCATTTTTTCACTGACAGCAAAAACATTACTGTTATAATTTTTCATCGACTTTAAAACTCCGGTTTCAGTTGCTGTATAAATTCTTAAATCAGTATTCTCGCGAGAAAAATTTACCATTCCTGAAGTAGAAAAAGC
>JBAZDD010000361.1:0-2508 GCA_041654635.1 Candidatus Muiribacteriota bacterium | reverse complement strand
AATGAAAATACAAGAATAAAACCTGTTATTACTGTTGATGAAATAAAACCAAATTCTAGCTTCAAAGTTAATATTGATACAGAGATTGAAAGTGTTCTTACAGTTACTGTTACAGATATTGGATTGTTATCAATTACAAATTATAAAAATCCTGACCCGTGGCCCTTTTTTTATAACAGATTAAGTCATAACGTTACTACTCATGATATGTCTTATGATATTCTTGTTCCTTCAATACTTAAACCGGTTTCTGTGTTTAAAACAGGCGGTTCTGATGAAGGTGATTACAGAGAAAAAAGACTGCTTTCGTCACAGGCTGACAGATTTGATATTGTGTCACTTTGGAGTGAAGTAGTTAAAACTGACAGTAATGGAAAGGCTGAACTTGAATTTGAAATGCCTAACTATACTGGCAGAGTAAGAGTAAGCGCAGTTGCTTCTAAAAACGAAAAATACGGAAACAGTTTTAAAGATGTTATTGTAAAAGATAATATTATGGTTTTTTCATCTTTTCCAAGAGTGCTGACTCTCGGGGATAAATTTTCAGTTCCGGTAAAAGTTTTTTCAGGTAATCATAATGTTTCAGGAAAAACAGAAATTTCACTTAAAATTAATGGCGGACTGAAAAGTCTTTCTGGTGAAAAATTTGAAGTTAATCTTCCATCTCTTGGTGAAAATACTGTATGGATTGATTTTGAAGTAGAAAATAAAATCGGAATTGTTGATATATCTATTAAAGCTACATGTAATAAAGAAAGTTTTACTGAAAAAATTCAAATTGATGTAAAACCACCGCTGCCATATATTTCCGGTGAGAAAAATTTTGTTTTAAATCCGGGGGAAAGACAGGTTATTAATGTTGATAAATTTGGAATCCCAGGTTCTTCATCTTCAAAATTTACTATTTCAAAATTCAAACCTCTTAATGTTGAAAATAGATTGAACTGGCTTATCAGATATCCTTATGGATGTCTTGAACAGACTGTTTCATCAGTTTTTCCTCAGCTTTATTTAAGCCAGTTTGCAAATACAGGTCTGGATAGAAAAAAATTAATTGACAGAAACATAAATGCAGGTATTTCAAAATTGCAAAAATTTCAGAAATCAGACGGAGGTTTTTCAATATGGCCTGGTATGTCTTATAAATCAGACTGGGTAACAACTTATACAGGTCATTTTATGGTTTCAGCAAGAAATTATGGTTATACTGTTTCAGATAATATTTATTCACAATGGCTTGATTATGAAAAAAAACAGGCTGGGTCAGGAAATGGCAGTCTAATTGAAAGAGTTTACAGAGTTTATGTGCTTGCATTAACAGGTGAATTTGAAACTGGTGAAATGAATGTTTTAAGAGAAAATCATCTGATTGAGTTGAGTAATCTTGGTAAAACTCTTCTTGCTGGTGCTTATGTTGTTTCAGGTCGAAATCAGGCTGGATTAATGATTTTAGAAGGTGTTGATTATACTAAATCAGATATAAAAGAACATTCATACACTTATGGTTCAATTTTAAGAGATAAAGCTTTAATGCTTGAAATTCTTCTTAATATTGAAAATTCATCACAGACTGAGATTTTTGAGCTTTATGAAGAAATCAGAAAATCACTTGGCAGCAAACAGTGGTATTCAACACAGGATTTATCTTTTGCCTTGAAAGCAGCTGGATTATATTTAAACAGATTTTCTAATTATAATGTTATTTCAGGCACTGTGGTTGTTGATGATAAAGATAAAATAGATATTTATTCTTTTGCACCTTCATTTTCATTTGATGCTGGAAGCATGGAAAAAGCAAAAATATTTGATGTTATGATTGATTCTGCTGATACAGTTTATGCAACAATAAGCTGGGAAGGGATTTCATCGCTTGAAGATTATAAAAGTGAGAAAAGTAAAACATCAGTTGAAAGAAAAATATATAATGAAATGGGTGAAGTTGTTGATTTGTCAAAATTAAAGCAGGGCAGCAGTTATTATTTATACTTTAAAGTAATAAATACACTTGCTTATGAAATAAACGATTATGCCCTTTATCAACTGCTTCCTTCCGGGCTTGAACCTGAAAATCCTCTTGTAACAGAAAAAAATCCTGAGCTTATTCCACAATTTTTAAATAATATTCCGAAACAAAATATTAATTTCAGAGATATTAGAGATGACAGGGTGATGTGGTTTTTTAATATTGCAAAATCAAAATCACGAGAATTTTTTGTTAAAGTTCATGCTGTAACGCCGGGTGAATATATCTTTCCACCAGTCATTGGAGAAGCTATGTATGATGGCACAGTATTTTTCAGAGGTGAAATAAAAAAAGCAAAAGTCTTCCGGTAATTATTTATATTTATTTGCCGATAATATTCTGTAAAAGTTTATGCTGTTTTATATTACAGAATAATAAGGAGGGCTAAGCCAATATGAGAAAATACTGGCTCCTTTTAATATACATATTATCAATAATTTTTATTTCAGATGCAGCAATAGTTGGTGTAAGATCTCAGCTTGATA
>JBAZDD010000360.1:0-2511 GCA_041654635.1 Candidatus Muiribacteriota bacterium | reverse complement strand
TGCACTGTCACCCACGAGTTCAAAAACACGAGTTTTCATCTCATTGGCAGCTTTATTTGTAAAAGTAACTGCAAGAATATTCCAGGGAGAAATTCCCCGGCTGATAAGATAAGCAATTCTTCTTGTTAAAACTCGAGTTTTTCCTGAACCAGCTCCTGCAAGAACAAGCACTGGCTTATCTATAGTTTTTACCGCTTCTATCTGCTCTGGATTCAAATTATCAAACAAATCATTTTCAATCATCCTTTCTGTCACCGATAAACTCCTCTGTTGTATATAATTTCAAAAGATTTCCAACATAAATACTGTCGGGATTTGGATAGTTTTCAAAATTCCAAGCCCAAATATTCCAGGCAAATTCAGAATTCCCATAATATCTGACTGCAATTTTGGTGAGATTATCACCGGATTTAACTCTGTAAACAATAAAATCATCTGTATTTCTTTTTCCATATTTTTCAAGCAGTGTAACCTGTTGACGTCTTTTTGAAATTACAGTTGATAACTCATCTTTAATATTTTTAATTATTTCATAAGCCTGGCTGAATTTTCCTTTTTTTGATAAATCAATACACAGTGATAATTTTTCTGAAATATTTCTGTATGTTGAAGGAAAAGCCTTGTCAATCTGATATTTTTCAACATATTCTTCCATTCTTAGATTGAATCTGAAAAGCTCTATTATTACAGTCTGTCTTTCAATAAAATCTTCAGCTTTTTCATAATAACTTACACATAAATCATAATTACCTTCAACAAAGGCTTTTTCCCCTCTAATAATATACTCTGAAATATCATTAAGAAGTTCATATGAAACAGTATCAAATCTTTCGGGAATTTCGACAAGAGTTTTATATTTTTCTTTTACTGTTTGAATATGATTATCCAGTCTGGAAATTTTTCCAGAGTAATTATCAAGTATCTGTTTATAGCTTAAAAGATCATCCTCCATAACAATTAAATCACGATTTCCATAAGGTCTAACACTCATGGTTTTATTAAAAAGCTCTTCCATTTCATTAATATTCTGAGGAAAAAATAAAACAAGTCTCGAATTATTTAAATAATCTCTGATTATTTTTTCAAGCTTCCATATATTATCTACTTTCTCAGCATCTGGTGAATTAATTATTGACAATAAAAGATTCATTGAATATTCTGTTTCATTTCTGATAAAAGTATAAAAATAGTCTTTTTTGATAAAATACCTGTCTTTTGAAAGATTTTCTTTCAATTCCTCATGATATTTTACTGTATTATTATATCTTTCAACTATTTTTCCAAACATATCAGGTTTTATTGCTGAATAAAATTTTTCCCGAGAAAATGCAATTTTTTCGGCTAATTCTTCAACCATCTGACCAGTTTTAAAATAAAATCCACTGTTGTCGATATAAAGTCTGACATCTTCAAGAATTTCATCACACATTCTTATAATAGTATTAAATCTGTCAAGCTCAAAAGCAGCTATTTCATCAAAATCATTTTCTGCTTTTTTTCCATTATCAAAAAGTGCGCGTGTTTCTTTAACAGTATATTCAAAATTTGAAAAGTAGCGAGCATACAGTTTAACCATTTCAAATTCAGAAGCTTCTTCAAAATATTTTTCAAGAAGTTTGACTTTAGATTCAGCTGAATCAATAACAGGTTTATTATTTACAAATATTTTAAATTTATCAAGCATTATTACAGCCTGATTAAAAAAGTTTTTCGCTTTTTCATCTTCACCGTTACTTGAAGCGATTTTCATATTAAAAATAAGATTTTCTATATGTTCATACTTATTCAGATACATATTTCTATCTTTAAAAATTTCAGCTTTTTTCTGATTGATAATTTCCATATCAACTGAAAAAATACTGACTGAAATAAGCAGGAAAAGAAAAAACAGTTTTATTTTAAACCTCATAATTACTCCTTGAGGGGTTTTATCTGTTTATTTTAACAAGTTCAATATAATCTCTTGAATTCTGTTTTATTTTTTCAACCTCATCAACGGAAAGCTCGCGATTAACTTTACCAGGCATTCCAACAACCATTGAATTATCCGGTATGTTTTTTCCAGGAGGAATCAGAGCACCTGCTCCTATTAAACAGTTATTACCGATAACAGCCCCGTCCAGTACAATCGCTCCCATGCCTATCAGACAGTTATCTCCTATCTTGCAGCCATGAAGAACTACATTATGACCAACAGTTACATTTTTTCCTATTGTCACACAGTTATCAAGAGCTGTATGAACAGAGCTGTTATCCTGAATATTGGAACATTCACCAATTACTATGCTGTTCATGTCACCCCTCAGCGAGGCAAATGGCCATACTGAAGAATTAGCTTTGAGCTCAACTTTACCTGAAACAAAAGCCATTTCATCAACATAAGCAGTTTCATGAACAACTGGTTTTATTCCTTTTATTATTTTCAGCACTTAAATCAACCACCATTAATATTTTATCAGCACATCAAATTCTTTATAATTCTTAACTATTCCAAACTTATTTTTCTGCTCT
>JBAZDD010000359.1:0-2516 GCA_041654635.1 Candidatus Muiribacteriota bacterium | reverse complement strand
TCCTCCTTATGATATTCTGGATGGTATTTTATATTCATTTATTGAAGAAAATCTTGATATAAAAGAAATAATAAAAAAAGGATATGACGAACAGACTGTTAACTGGACAGTGAATACACTTTTAAAAACAGAATATAAGAGAAAACAGGCGGCGATAATTCTGAAAGTGTCAAAAAGAGCTTTTGGCCAGGGCTGGAGAATGCCAGTTGCCAAAAAATACATAATATAATCTGGAGACTATATGAAAAAAATAACATTTTTACTGATTTTAACCATGCTGATTTCAATTATCAGTGCACAGGATTTTTCAATATTTTTTACAAACGATACACATGGAAGAATTATTGCTGAAAAAGTCACTGATGAAAACGGCAATCAATACTATGAAGGCGGAGCAGATTACATGTCAGAGCTTTTAAGACTTATGAGAAAAAAATACACTGACAATCTGTTTGTTGATGCTGGGGATATTTTTCATGGAGCTTTTGTTACAGATTATTTTGAAGGAAAACCACAGATTGAAGTTATGAATATGTTAGGTTATAACATTTTTGTTCCTGGTAATCATGATATGGCTTTTGGAATTGAAAAACTTGAAGAATATGCCAGAAATTCAAGGTTTTTTACCCTCAGTGCAAATCTGGTAAGAGAAAAAACTGACAGAGAAATATTTTTACCATATATCATACATAAAATCGGAAACATAAAAATTGGCATGGTTGGAATGTTAACCCCGACCACAATGCTTTCAGCACTTGATAATGAAAAAAAAGGAATCAATGTTCTGGATTATGATAAAGTTTTACCATCAATAATGGAAAAACTGAAAAAAGAAAAAGTAAATAAAATAATATTTGTTTCACATTCTGGCATAGAAACAGACCGAGAACTTGCTTTGAAATATCAGCCAGATTTTATAATTGGCTCCCACTCCCACACGCTGTTATTTGTTGAAGAAAAAGTAGGAAAAACTGTAATCATGCAGGCTGGAGCTCATTACAAATTTTTGGGTCATTTAAGACTTGATTTTGAAAAAGATGAAATAATTGATTACAGATACACAGTTTACAGAGTTAATTCAAAATTGTTAAATCCTGATAAAAAAATTACTGAGCATATAAAAAAATATGATGATGAAGTGGAACGCTATCTTGACGAAACAGTAGGATATTTAGAAAAAGAAATTAATGGTACAAGAGAAGTTACAAGTTCAGAGCTGTTTTTATTTATTAATAAAACACTTGAAAAAGCTACGGGGAGTGATTTTGCTCAACTTAATAATTCAGGTCTCAGAGCTGGGCTGAAAAAAGGAAATGTAAAAAGAAGAGACGTTTATACAGTGCTTCCATTTGGAAATCAAACAGTTATAGTTGAAGTTAAAGGAGAAGATTTATTAAACGACCCATGGATTTATAAATACAGAAATATTGAAAAAGAAAAAATTTATAAAGTTGCCATAAATTCATACATGGCTGAAAAAAATGATACATTCAGAGAAAAAGCATTATCAAAAAAATTCCTTGATAAAAAAGTCAGAGAATTTATTGTTGATGAGCTTAAAAAAACTAAATAAAAAACAGGAACTGATATTTGAACTGGATAATATTATCGTTACTTACAGCATTAAGCCGTTCGCTGACTGATATATTTACAAAAAAATCAGGCGAAAAAACTGATTTTTTAATCATTGCATGGGCAACCAATTTTTTTGCCCTGCCAGTGTTACTGCCAATAGTAATAGCACAGGGAATACCAGAACTGAACACCTCTTTTTTTGTCACACTTTTATTCAGCGGATTACTCAATGGAATAGTTGCAGTATTATATGTCAGAGCACTTCAGGAAAGCGACATATCACTTGCAATACCCATGGTGGCATTTTCGCCATTACTCATGTTTATAACAACTCCAATACTGGTTAATGAATATCCCTCAAAACTTGGTGCAGTTGGAATTTTACTGATTGTAGCTGGCTCTTATATTGCAAATCTTAAAAGAAAAACAGGGATTTTTGAACCATTCAAAAGTCTTTACAGAAATAAAGGAACAAAAATGATGCTTGCCGTGGCATTAATATGGAGTATTACATCAAACCTTGATAAAATCGGACTGACAAATTCCTCCCCTGTATTCTGGGGATTTTCTGTTTACTTTTTTATATCAATACTCCTTTTCAGACCAGCTTTTTTTAAAACACTTAGAAATATTAACACCTCAAAAAAAAATTTATTATTGACGGGAATATTCAACGGACTAACAATATTATTTCAGATGCAGGCGCTTACACTGACAATTGTGCCATACGTTATTGCAATAAAAAGAACAAGTGTTATAATAAGTGTGATAGCTGGATTTCTTATATTCAAAGAAAATTCCCGCTTAAAAAGATTATCCGGCGCAATACTTATGTTTTTAGGCATACTTTTTATTATTTTAAAACCATAATTTTTTTTTTGACTTAGGAGGAATGGTGAGGATTTCTGTTATTGGGACTGGTTATGTTGGATTGGTTGCAG
>JBAZDD010000358.1:0-2526 GCA_041654635.1 Candidatus Muiribacteriota bacterium | reverse complement strand
TTCTATTTCAGTCTGACCTCCACCAATTATGTATGTTAAAGTAAAAGTTTTTATTTCAAAATTTGCATTTATCGCGATAGCTGAATCAGGCATTGTAAATACTGTTACTTCTTCGGTTGATGTAATTCCACCTGTTCAACCTGCAAAATTGTAACCAGTTGCTGGGATTGCGGTAATTTCAACTGTGTCACCAGTTTTATATTTTCCAGCTACATCTTTTACAGAACCACCAGTATTGTCTTCAGACCCGTCAGTGTTTACAACAAAGCTTAATGATGGTAAATCTATATTATTTACTTTTAAATTAGATTATTTACTTTTAAATTAGATTTTTTACCCGGAATGGTTGTAATTCCATCTTTTACAGCAGCAATTACTATTTCAACTTCATCACTATCTGCGATATCCAATCCAGAATACCATGTTAACTTCTGATTAACAGCTCCGATTATCGGATTATTATGATAAATCACTACTTCAGGAGTGCTGTAAACTTCTGCTGTATCACTTTCTAATCTGTATTTAAAATAAACTTCAAATGAATCAGTTAATTCTGAGGTAAAATCGTAGGTCACAAGAATATTTCCTGACGAAATACCATCAGTATTCTGAACTTCATTGATAATAACTGTTGGTGTATTTGAGCCAGGCAACGCACTTCCACTGCCGCCACAACCTGTTAACAGAGTTAAAATCATTACAAATAAAAACGACGTAACAAAAAAACTTTTTTTGTGTGTAAACATGCTGTAAATCCCCCGATAATTTTATATTTAATTTTAAAAATTATTTATTTTTTTCGAAAAAATAACCACAGGAAACAGATGGAAGAACAAAATCACGGTCTTTTATGTCTTTGTCATTAATTGGAAATACCACACAATTAACAGGTCTGACTTTACCGTAAATTTTGCAGGAATAGAAATTTTCGTTTTCGATTAGAAATGGACATTTTAAAAGAAGTTTGCAGCAGGCACCGCATTGATTGCATTGCCCTTTTCTTTTTGTAATCATTTCATTCACATATTTTTTACGAAATGTGGATAAGTATAGTCTTCTTAATTTTCCAGTGCTTAAATTTATAGTTTTTTTAATTTTTTTTCTCATAATTTTTATTAATATTAATAGAAAAAAATACTAATTTCAAGATTTTTTTTTATCCGGTTCAGCAATTCTCAATCCAGGAACTCTAATGAGTAAATATTATAAAACATGTGACCGCAAACGAGTTTGTTAGTGACCACTCAGCATAGCAAAGATTAAAAACAGTGACACTGGATTCCTGCGTACGCGGAATGACAACGAAGGCCAAAACTTAATACAGAAGCCGGGCAGAACATGTTCTGCACCCTACAAAAAATAAGAGCAATAAATAAGATAATAACTTAAGCTGTATCAGTAATCCGTGATCCGAAAAATCTTTAACTGTTGACGATAGTCAACTTTACTGACACCTTTAGGTGTCTTTACATGGCTGAAAAGCCATCACATGTTGCGATAGCAACATTACACTTTGTGAAAGCAAAGTCCAGACCCCGGCATAAAACATCACCGGGGCGACAACAAAAAATGATTTTATTTTCCTTTAAGCAATATGTCAAGTGCATCTACTATTCCCGCCAGATTTTCTGCCTGACCTGAAAGCTCATTAGCCATAGCTGAAACTTCTTCCATATTCGCATTTATTCCCTGTGTTGATTCATTCATCTGAGCAATAGCAGTGTTAATCTGATTTATACCTTCAGACTGTTCATTTGATGCGTCTGATATTTCTTTAACAAGTGTTACTGCTTTTGAAATATTATCAGTAACCTGTGACAATCCTGTTTCAAGATTATTAAAGTTTTTAATTCCTTCATCCACACTTGATACAGCTTTGTCTATTAATACAGAAATATCTTTTGATGAAGATGCGGCTCTCTGAGCCAGATTTCTCACTTCTTCTGCAACCACTGCAAATCCTTTGCCATGTTCACCAGCACGTGCAGATTCAACTGCAGCATTTAACGCAAGCAGATTGGTCTGGAATGATATATCTTCTATAACTTTAAGAATTTTTGATATTTCTGAACTGCTGGCACGAATTTCATCCATACTTTTATGCAGATTTTCGAGTTCTTTATGCGAATGTTCAACAGAATCCGAAGTCTGACCCATAAGCGAATCTGCTTCTTTTGAATTATGTGCATTCTGTTTTACAATTGCTGTCATTTCTTCAACAGAGGCTCCGGTTTCTTCAAGTGATGAAGCCATATTGCTTAAAGAATCAGCGATTGTACTTGTTGATGATGCTCCTTTAAGTGAAAAATCAGCTATTTCTTTTCCAGCTTGATTAAGATTTATATTCATTGCGCCTATTGGTTTTATAAATCCAGAATCAAGAACAAAGTATATTATCAAAATTATCAATATTAGTGCTATTAGATTAAATACTATAATATAATTTCTCATTGAGTTAACATTTTCAACATATTCGTTATATGGAACTGTAATACAAAGTTTGAATTCTGCCCGAGATACCATATC
>JBAZDD010000357.1:0-2531 GCA_041654635.1 Candidatus Muiribacteriota bacterium | reverse complement strand
TCAATTTTGTTTTTTTGTCCAGAAATTATTATATACAAGAAATGACCTTTAATTTCAATTTTTTCAATATTGTAATATTTTTTACCCATATTTTCAGTATATCATATTGACTGAATTATTGTGAATATCTGATTATTCTTATTGTGAATTGACACTAATATATTATTTTTATATAATATTATTAATGAGTTATATTGATTTTCACATTAAATTTTCTGGTCATAGTTTAAGAAGAATGTTTGAAAGAAATATTCCAATTGAAAATGTTAAAAATTGTATTTTTTATGGTATGTTAATCGAAGATTATCCTGATGATAAACCTTATGCCAGTAATTTAAAATTAATGCTTTTTGATAATAAACCGATTCACGTCGTAAGTGCCACAGATTATGAAAATAAGATTATTTATGTTATTACAGCTTATTATCCTGACACGGATAAATGGTGCAATAATTTTTCCCAGAGGAGATAGATTATGAAATGTTCAATTTGTAAAACAGGATGTCTTGAAGCTGGGTTTACTACTGTTGTGTTAAATAAAAATGATGCAATTTTAATTTTTAAAGATGTTCCAGCAGATATTTGTGATAATTGCGGTGAATATTATTTATCAGAAGAAATTTCCAAAAATATTTATGATAAAGCTGAAAAAGCTCTTAAAAATGGAGCCGAAGTTGAAATTATAAGATATGTGGCGTAATTAAAAAAAATTTGAGGGCTGTTATTTTTGCTATTGCAACAAGTTATTGATTTTAAATAAAATCAAGTTATTTTTTGATGGTTACATCAAACAAGTAATTGTCTTCGACAAGTAAATGCAATGAAGGCTGTGAGTTGTACTTTCAGTTTTTAAAAATTCAAATATATAAATCCAGAAGGTAATTTTCTAATTTTAAAATATCAATATTATCTACTGTTTTTTCTATCTCAAGATTTTTAACAATTTGCATTGCTGGAATATTGTATTTATTTGAAAAATATTTTAGATTTGCAGATAAATTACTTTTAGAATATTTTACTTCAATTAATTTTTTTAAAGAATTTTCTTCAATTATGCAAAAATCAACTTCTTTTTGCTCTTTAGTTCTTAAATATTTAAGCTCAGTTTTTATTCCCTCTATATCTGTTTTAGCTAAACAATGTTTTAAAAGATGAACAGCCACAAGATTTTCAAGCTTAACACCTTCATCACCATTTACCAGTCCTGTATCATAAAAATAATATTTTGGAGCTTTATGTAAACTTCTGACAATGTTTTTAGAATAAGGAGTAACTGAAAACACAATAAAAAGTGTTTCTAAAATATTTATATATCTTTTTACTGTTGCCGGTGAAACTTTTACATCTTCAGCTATTGATTGATATGAAACAGGTGATCCAGTTTTGGTTCTCAATAACTGAAAAATAATTTCTATATTTTTAATATGATTTATTTTATCTAAATCGAGAATTTCATATCTGATAAGACTCTCAATGTATTGCAGACGCCATCTTTTAATATTTTTTTCATCAGACAACATAGGCTCAGGAAAACCGCCAGTTTTTAAAAGCAGATTAAAATCAATATCAAAATTATTATGTTTTAACTCTTTAATAGAAAAAGGTAATAATCTATGAATAAAATATCTACCGGCAAGGGAATCACCGGATTTTCTAAAATTATCCAATCTTGAACTGCCTGTTACAAGAATTTTCAAATCATTAATTTTTGTATCAAATAATCCTTTAAGATAGTTTTTCCATTCAGGCATTTTATGAATTTCATCTAATACCAATAAATTTGTATTTTTATTCCATGTTTGAGAGATAATTATTTCTCTATGTTTAAAATTATCATAATTTAAATATATTGAATTGTTAAAATAACTCATAATTTTTTTAGCCAACCATGTTTTTCCAACCTGGCGAGGTCCAGTAATTAAAACCATTTTTTTATTTAAATCATTTAAAATTTGTTTTTCTTGAATTCTTTCCATACGACTATTATACAGTATATTTCATTTTAGTCAAGACTTTTCAGAAATACACTTCATTTTAGTCAAAAATAACTTAGCGAAAAATATTAAAATCAAGTTAGTGTATTTGGATTTGTGAGTGGAAAATCAATTCTCCGAAAAAATCTAATTGATATAAATAATTATATATGTTAATTTTGTTATAAATCAATATTCAGGAGATTTTTACAGCAATTCTCAATGATGTTTTTTTCGTAATGTTTTTATGTTTTTTGCTGTCGCCCCAGTGATGACTTCGCTCCCGCGAAGTTTAATGTTGCTATTGCAACATGTGATGGCTTTCAGCCATGTAAAGACACCTGAAGGTGTCAGTAAAGTTGACTATCGTCAACAGTTAAAGATTTTTCGGATCACGGATTACTGATTACAGTTTACGCTCTTATTTTATTCATTGCTCTTATCTTTTGTAGGGGCAGAACACTGTTCTGCCCGGCTTCTGTATTAGGTTTTGCCCTTCGTTGTCATTCCGCGTACGCAGGAATCCAGCGTCCCTGGTTTAAGTCTTGCTGTTTTTTA
>JBAZDD010000356.1:0-2536 GCA_041654635.1 Candidatus Muiribacteriota bacterium | reverse complement strand
AATCTCTATTCCCAATATTTGCAACTAATAGTATATTTTTCAAGATAATATCCCCCTCTTTTATTTGATGTAATCTTTTAATTTTATATTTTACCCCTATTTTAGGTTTATTTCAAATTAAAATTTGTGGGAATAACTCAGTTCAGTTTTAGAATAATTTATATCAACTGTGTGATACATTCCATAAACAAACATTCTTGTTTGAGCATTGTAGCTTGAAAAACTAAGCTCAATAAAACCGCTCCCTGTTTTATATCCTGAGCCAAATGAATAGAACAATTTACCATCTAATTGAGCAAATTCTGTTCCAACAGGGTTCCCCCATATATCTGTTTTAACATAAAATGTCATTTTCGGATCGCCCAATACTTCTGATACTTTTCCTATTTTCCAATGATAATATGAACCTTTTTCAATATTCTGAAAATACCTGCCACCAATATAATATGTAATCATATCAGTAATTGCTCCACCATCGTTTTCAATATTAATTTCTGATAAATTAAATTCAAATCCATAACCAAACTGGGATTTATTTGGCTTTAATTTATCGTAATATTCTAATTTTAAAAATGATGAATTACTGGTATTTTCTGAAAAAGTGAAATTATATGCTGATAATTCTGCATTTGTTACAAATGAATATCCAAATCCAATGTAGAAGCCTTCGTAATTTTCGATTATTTTTTCTGGTTCGGTATTACTTGAAAATGTGTTAAAAAATCCAATTGTTAAAATCATTAATACTATAAAACTTTTACTCATGAGTGTTCCCCCTAATTTTTTTATTCTAAAAATCATTAAAGCAAATTGTATGCCAAAGATTAAAATGGCTTATTTAATGGATTTTGCAATTATAATCACTAAGAAAAAGTAATTTTTTTTACCAAGAAAGTAAAAAAAATTAAAATCAAAGACGCCGGATTCTGGTGTACACCAGAATGACAACGAAGGGAAAACCCAATACAGAAGCCGGGCAGAACAGTGTTCTGCCCCTCATATGGATGACCCTTTGTCAAGAATAAATTTTTTATAAGGACCTTGAACTTACAACCTCATATCCGCGTGCTGGTTAACGCATTAAGATAAGTTCGCATGTGATGTTTACCCTAACCTACAAACGGTTGCCTTTAACCAAGGGGCAGTCTGGGACTTCATCACTTCTTGTCTTATTTTTAATTTTATTCTTGGCTTTTTCTTCCTTTTTATTTCAATTTTTTTAAGCTACTTTGTATAACGCTTCCCATACAAAACACAACAATTCTCTGGCACATGCTACTTTTATTTTATTATAATGTTTTCCTGCTATCATCATTTTTGTTCTTTTTTTTCTTAATCTTTCACTACATTTTTCTGCTATTTTTACTATTCCTTCTGCATCTCTCTCTTTTCTTGCTTGTTTTAACCTTTTACTTAATGTTTGCCCTGAATGAAATATTTGTAATCCTTCTAATAAAACTGCTCTTATATGTTTATTTCCTGCTTTCGTTATTGAATACTTCCTTTCTTTTCCTCCCGAACTATACTCCGTTATGTCTAATCCTACATAACTTGTCAATTGTTTTGGATGGGCAAACCTTTTTATATCTACTACTTCTAATATTATTGTCATTGCTGTTAATACACTTATTCCTTCAAATTTTATCAGAGCATCTTTTCTTTTTTTATATTTTGTTGTTTCTGCCATTTCCATTATTTTTTCTTCTAATTCTTTTATCACTTTTTCTGTCATATCTAACTGAAATAGTATTACCTCAAACATATATTTTACTGTTGGATCCATTTCTTTTACTTTTTTATTTATCCAGTTTCTATGGGTTTTTGTCCAATATGCCTTTTTATCTGTTTCTTCTCTATAATTTATTCCATACGACCTGCATGTTGACAATATATGTAATTTTATTTCCTTTCTCTGTTTTACCATAAAACTTCTCGTTCTCATTATTCCTCGGTTTGTAACATCTTCCTCTTTCGGTATATATATTTTGGTCAGTAAGTCTTTTGCATAATATTCTGCTAATTTTCTACAGTCTAATCTATCTGTTTTCCTTTTTCTTCCTATTATTTCTGGGATTAACGATGGTGCTATTATTTCGCATTCCATGTTATTTTTCTTATTTATTTCTCTGCATAGTGGATACCCTATATGTGTCGCTTCATAACACATTTTCACTTTTTCTCCTGGCTTTATTATACTATTAATTTTTTTCACCAGTGCTCCTGCGTTCGGTTTTGTTTTAAAGTCCACTATTTCTCCTGTTTCTTTTTTGTAAATTGCTCCATGAAAATTTTTATCATCGACATCTAATCCAACATAGTGTAAAATATTCATGTGGATGACCTCCTTTTTTTTACGTGTATTATACCACGTATAGGGTAACCAGTCCCATGTGATATGGGGGTCATCCATATCTTCTACAAAAACTTGAAAGCAATGGACCCCGGCATAAAACATCGCCGGGGCGACAGCAAAAAAAATATAAACATTACGAAAAAAACTTCATTGAGAATTGCTGAGATATTAACCGAAATATTA
>JBAZDD010000355.1:0-2540 GCA_041654635.1 Candidatus Muiribacteriota bacterium | reverse complement strand
ATTTAAAATCCCTGTATCAGCTTTTCAGAAAAATAATACTGCAAGGCATTGAAGATGGTGATTTTGTAGAAGATGACCCGGTTACTACCCACGCTTTTCTGATGAGTTCAGCACTTTTTGCCAATATTATTCCTTCCCTTCGCTCAAAACTTTCTGAACACGGAATAGGAAAAAATGAAAAAACTCACCCTGAAAATGAAATTAAAAACTTTGTTAATCTTGTTTTATACGGCATTGCCGGAAGGAGCTCACGATGAAAAATAAAATAAAATTTATACTTCCAGTAATTATAGGGATTATATTAATTCTTGCAGTAAAAAACTTTGTGTTAAAAAATGAAAAATCCCATGTTTACTCTGGTGTAATTGAAGCAACAACGGTTAATCTTTCATTCAGAACTGGCGGATTAATCGAAAAAATTCATGTAAATGAAGGTGAAAGAGTAAAAAAAGGTCAATTGCTTGCAAGTCTCGATAAAACCCCTTATATTCTTCAAACCAACATTGCAGAAGCTGATAGAAATAATGCCCAGGCTGTTTTAAACGAACTTCAAAATGGATTTCTTCCTGATGAAATAAAAAAAGCTGAATCTTTATATTTAAGAGTAAAAACAGAGCTTGAAAATGCACAAAGTAACTTTGAAAGAATAAATAAACTCTACAAATCAAACGCTGTCTCTGAAAGAGAATTTGAAAATGCTCAAAATCAGGTAAAAGTATTAAAACACGAATTAGAAAACGCTCAATCAAGCTATAATTTAATCAAATCAGGCATCAGAGAAGAAAAAATTCAACAAGCCAAAGCTATTTTAAATAAAGCTCAAAATAATCTGCAAATGCAAAATTTAAATTTAAGCTACACAGATTTATACGCACCAATAAATGGAATTATTTCAAAAAGTTATCGTGAAGAATTTGAAAATATCGGAGCAGGATTGTCAATATTTTCGCTGATTAACCTCTCAGATATATGGGTTAAATTATATATACCTGAATCTGTAATCGGTAAAATAAACTATGGTCAGAATGTTAATATTAAGACAAATTCCTTTCCACAGAAAGTTTTCATCGGAAAAGTAAATTATATATCATCAGAAGCTGAGTTTACCCCAAAATCAGTTCATACACCAGTAGAAAGAGTTAAGCTTGTTTTCAGAATATCTGTAAAAATCGAGAATAACGAAGAACTTCTCAAACCAGGAATGTATGTTGATGCTGTTTTTGAATAAAAAATATATTAAAAGGACTTAACCTTGATAAAAGTTTTAAACATAAGTAAAAAATTTGATAAAACCTGTGCACTTGATAATTTTTCTCTTGAAATTAAAAAAGGTGAAATTATAGGAATTGTTGGGCCAGACAGTGCTGGCAAAACAACTCTGTTAAGAATTTTATCCGGGGTATTAAAGGCTGACAGCGGAAGTGTTTTTTATAAAAATGAAGATTTAAATAAAAATCTTAAAAAAATTCAGAAAAATATTGGTTATATGCCACAGAGATTTGCACTTTATCCTGACCTGACATTATGGGAAAATGCTTTATTTTATGCTGAAATTTATAATCTTGACAAAAAAATTATTAATTCGACAATTGATAGTCTGCTAACTTCATTTTCAATTATCGAATTCAAAAAAAGAAAAGCTGGAGCACTGTCAGGCGGAATGAAACAGAAACTGGCACTTGCCTGCTGTCTTCTGCACACACCTGAATTATTAATACTTGATGAACCCACCAATGGTGTTGACCCTGTTTCAAGAAGAGAATTCTGGAATATTTTATACAATCTGAAAGAAAAAGGTGTAACAATTATTACAAGCACAAATTATATGGATGAAGCCGAGCGTTGCGACAGAGTGATTTATCTTGAAAACATGGAGTTTATTAATGCGTGAAATTGCAGTTAATTTAAAAAATCTGACTAAAAAATTTGATGATTTCACAGCAGTTTCAGATATTTCGCTTGAAGTATTCAAAGGTGAAATATTTGGATTTTTAGGTCCAAATGGTGCCGGCAAATCCACAACTATTAAAATGCTTACAGGACTGCTTAAACCTACCTCAGGCAACGCCGAAGTAATCGGACATAACATTTTTACTCATTCAGATTTTATTAAAAAAAATTCAGGATATATGAGTCAGAAATTTTCTCTTTATGAAAATCTTACTGCAAAAGAAAATATGGATTTTTATGCTGGAATATATAATATACCACGAAACACTATAAAAACTGTTCAAAATAATGCATTAAAAAAAACTGGACTTGAAAACTACATTGATAAAATGACTTCTAATTTATCACTCGGGGTTAAACAGAGACTTGCTTTAACATGTGCAATAATGCATAAACCAGAAATGCTTTTTTTAGACGAACCTACATCTGGGGTAGCAGTTGACACCAGAAAAAAATTCTGGGAATTAATCAAATCTATGGCAGCTCAGGGAACAACAATTTTTGTTACCACACATTATATGGATGAAGCTGAATACTGCGACAGACTCGGGTTGATTTTCAGAGGTTCTCTAATTACTCACGGAACCCCT
>JBAZDD010000354.1:0-2542 GCA_041654635.1 Candidatus Muiribacteriota bacterium | reverse complement strand
ACTTCTACAAAAGATAAGAGCAATGAGAACATATATATTAAAACAATTTTTTATGCTATTTTTAATGAATTTTCTTTTATATGTTGAATAAATGGATTACCTTCATCAAAATCAGATTTTTTAAATGGATGTATTTCAAAATCTATTAAATCTAATTTATGTTCGGCTATTTTTTCAATATCATAAAATCTAATTCCTGTGAAATTTTCAGCTATTATAGCTATATCCACGTCACTGTATTCATGAGAATTGTTATTATAGTAAGAGCCAAATAAATATATTCCGGTAATTTTAAGACCAGATTCAGTAAGACGATTTTTTAAAATATTAACTTTTTCAATTATATTTTCTCTAGTATACATTGAAATAATTCCTTAGTTTTATTATATTTTTCTTTTGTGAATTCCTCTGTACATAATTTATAAAAAGTTAATTTATAATCTGGATATCTGGCTTCTAAATTAAAATCATTTAAAATTTCTAAAAATTTTAAATTTCCTACTGAAAACTCTTCTTTTGTTTCTTTAGCTAAGCGTAATAAATTATGAGTTTTTGGAGGAAAATCCAAATTATTTTTTTTCACCCACAAACCTTTTAATATCTTTTCAATACATAAGTGAGAAAAAAATAAACAGCTGTCATATTTTTTATTTTCATATAAAGTATTAGCAACATCTAAATCATGTTTTGCAACTGAAATCCAATAATCAATATGCTGATTAAATTTTTCTGTCATAGATTTATTATATCAAATGCTTTTAATTTTGTAAAAATAGAAGTTTGTATAAATAAAGCAAATGACCATAGGGATGGTATTGTTACTGGCGTAACAAGTAATTATCTTCGACAAGTAAAAGCTCTAAATCCATTGCTTACGGCTTGTTTGCGAAGCAAATAATAACTTGGTTAAACGAAGTTTAAGCAATAACTTGTTCATCGTAGATGAAAAATAACTTGTTTGTTGGAAACAAACAATCACAGTTTTTAAAATTCAAAGGCGATGGATTCCTTTCTGCAAAGGAATGACAGCGAAGGGCAAAGGAAATAATAAGAGCAATGGAAGCAAGTAAAGGCAATAAACTTCGAAAAACAGATAGGTAAAAAAAAGAAATTATTACTCATATCGAATTTTCATAGGTAAAATATTATTTTTTTTACCTATGTTTTATTGACGTGGGTAAAAAATAATGATAAATTAATTAATAAGGAGAAAATCAATATGTTTGATAATAAATTACCTCTATTGCCACCAAATGTTAATTTAGAAACAAATAAAATATTGAAAGAACTTGCCAAAGCTAATAGAGCCTTAGGTGAACTTAAGGGATATGCAGATACTATTCCCAATAAACATATTCTTATAAATGCAGTAACAATTAATGAAGCTAAAGATAGTTCAGCAATAGAAAATATCATTACAACTCACGATGATTTATATAAAGCAATGAGTAGTTCTGTTTCTGTAAAACCAGCTGCTAAAGAAGTAGTCAGCTATCGCAGTGCATTATGGTATGGTTATAATTTAGTAAAAACTAATGGATTTTTAACAATAAATAATATAATTGATATTCAGAAAATAATTGAAAAGAATGAGGCCGGAATTCGAAAAGTCCCAGGAACTGTTCTTAAAAATGATAAAACTGGTGAAACAATTTATACCCCTCCTGATAACCCCGACGAAATAATTAGGCTTTTGAATAATCTTGAAAAATATTTAAATTCTAATGAGAATGATTTAGATCCATTAATTAAATTGTCAATTATACATTTTCAATTTGAATGCATTCATCCTTTTTATGATGGAAATGGCAGAACTGGTCGTATATTAAATATTTTATATCTTGTATTAAAAGGATTACTGGATAGTCCTATTCTTTACTTAAGTAGTTATATTATAAGAAATAAAAATGATTATTACAATTTACTTCAAAAAGTTAGAACTGAGGGTTGCTGGGAAGATTGGATAGTTTTTATTTTGAAAGGCATTGAAGAAACTGCTTTAAGCACTTTAAATTTAATTAAGAAAATAAATATTGAAATTGATATGATGACGAGTGAAATTAAAAATAAACTTCCTAAGATTTATTCAAAAGAACTGATAGATTTACTTTTTTATGAATTTTACACAAAAATTGAATATATTCAAAAAGGATTATCTGTAACACGCAAAACTGCTTCAAATTATTTATCTCTTCTTGAAAAAGAGGGCTTTCTAATTTCTCAGAAATTAGGAAAAGAAAAAATATTTCAAAATAAAAGGTTATACGATTTAATTAAAGTTAATTTATAATTAACACAGGTGAAAAATACGGTATGATTAAAAGCGATGGATTCCTTTCTGCAAAGGAATGACAGCGAAGGGCAAAGGCAAAGCAAGAGCAAAAACAAGAACAAAAGCCGGGTTGAACATGTTCTACTTCTACAAAAGATAAGAGCAATGAGAACATATATATTAAAACAATTTTTTATGCTATTTTTAATGAATTTTCTTTTATATGTTGAATAAATGGATTACCTTCATCAAAATCAGATTTTTTAAATG
>JBAZDD010000353.1:0-2545 GCA_041654635.1 Candidatus Muiribacteriota bacterium | reverse complement strand
AAATTTTACTGCGCAGACCCCGGACTTATCTGCCTTCTATTATCGTTTCAAGTTTACTAGTTCCTGCAATAGCTGGTCAGCTGTTGTTATGGAACGCGAGTTTGCCTGAAATCCTCTCTGAGCTATAATCATATCTGTAAATTCCTGTGAAAGATCTACATTTGACATTTCAAGTTTTCCTGAATTTATTATTCCTGCTCCACCAGTTCCGGGAATTCGTATTACTGCTTCGCCTGAGTTTCCTGATGTTGACCACATAGAGCCTGGTTCACGATTGAGACCCATTGCATTTGAAAAAGTTGCTATTGCAACCTGTCCAATTTCCTGCATTCTGTCATTTGAATAACTTCCAACAATTTTTCCGTCAAGACTTATTGAATATCCCTGTAGCATCCCCATTGGATAGCCATCCTGACTTCTTGCTGCTGTAGTAAACTCCTGAGAATCATACTGAGTTATTCCTTCCATATCAAGTTTAATTCTGACCATGTCAGCACCCTGTGGCTGAAAAGATACTGTTTTGACTATATCTGGATAACTTACTCCATTTTCTGCTCGAGTTGCATCTCTGTCAATTCTCCCTAAACTGTTGAATACAAGGGTTCCTTCGCCAACATAACCATTATCAGCATCCCAGAAAATATTTTTCATAATTTCTTTTTTTTCAGCCTCTGTTGCAAATTCACCTTTAATTGCATCAGGGAATTTAGCAAGATAATCAAGCACAATTGGGTCATCCATACTTAATGATGTAAAATATCTCCATCTATTATCATCAAGTTTTTCAAAAGTGGTTATTAATTCATGTGGAGTTCCCTGAGAATCATATACCATAAGTGAGGTTGAATGCATTGTTCCTGGAATGAAATCAAAATTAACCTGTCTGTTTGAGTTTGCAAGTCTTATATTTAAGCTGTTTGAACCTAATTCAATGTCTCTTGATTCGCCAGTTGCATTATCTGTTAAAACCATCTGGCGTAAATCAGCTGAAAGTGATAAATCAATTGTCAAACCGTCAATTGTAAAACTTGGAAGTCCTGTAGGACTTGTAAATCCTGCTATTTTTCCTATTGAGTTAAGTATTGACATTGTTCCAAAATCACCATTTTCATCTATTACACCATCAGCATTAAGGTCAAGAAGGTTTCCATCTTCATCATAAACTTTCCAGCGATATACATCTACTAAAGTTGTAGAAGAAGGGTCTTTTTCATAATTTACATACATTTTTCTTTCAACATTGTTTATATCTCTGAATGTCCAGTAATTTACTGTTGGTGGTGTTGAAGGTGAAAGATTAATAGTAAAGTTATCTAATGCTCCAATAATTGGATTTGCACTTATTGAATAAATATCATAATTACCATTAACTTCAACTGCTTTAATTCTTCCATCATCATAAAGATGAATTAATGCTCTTGAATCAAGCTGTGGAGTGCTTGTATCCATATCAACAGGATTACCCTGATCATCAAATGCTGTAAGTTCGTACAAATTTTCATTTCTTTTCTGAATTTTAAAAGAAACCTGTTCTTCGTTTGGAGCAACACCATAAGTCAATGTACTCTGCTCAGGGAAATTTCTTGCATCGGCAGTTGCTTTAAGATTGGATTTGAAAACAAGTTCAGTTGATGCTTTTGCTGCAAGTTTTTCAAGATTTAGAAAGTTAATTTCACTTAAAACTCCACCTGTGTTTACTGTATATTTTGCATCATCATCACTCCACTGCGCTGCCCATCCCATAATTTTATTACCTGTTCCACCATGAACAAGGTCTCCTGCCGCATCGATTAAAAAGTTGCCGGCTCTTGTATATAGTGTTCTGTTACCATCATTAGTTATAAACAATCCTTCGCCTTCAATAGCACAGTCAGAAGCAACCCCTGTTGTTTCTGTTGCACCCTGGGTAAAAATTCTGTCAATGGCAGCTGTCTGAACACCAAGACCTACCTGTTTTGCGTTAACACCACCGCGAATATCACTTGGTGCTGAGGCATACCCAATGGTCTGATTGAAAATATTTGAAAAAATAACTCTGGATTTTTTAAATCCATGCGTATTTACGTTTGCTATATTATCTGAAATTACATCCATTTTTACCTGATGATTGTTAAGACCGCTTATTCCTGAAAAAAGTGAACGCATCATAGTGCTAATTACCTCCTGGGATTAGTTGCGGGCAGGAGCTCATCAGTCGGTCAGAGCTCCTTAAGGCATCCCTTGGGGGTCCTGCCTTGTTTTACCCGATTAAAAATTTTTTAAAAACTTAAAATTGCACTGTCAATATTTGTGAATATATTCCCCCTCATACTATCTTCGTCAACTGCTGTGATTACTGTCCTGTTTTTAACACTTACAACAAATGCATTGTTTTCAAGCATTACAAGACAATCTACTGCTCCTTTTTCTTCTGCTTTTGTTAGTGCCTGTTCAAGTTTTTGTTTTTGACTGTCGTCCAGGCTTATACCTCTCTCCTGCATTCTTGCTTTAGCATGCGCAGAAAATTTCAGCTCGTTATTTTTTTCAGAAACCTGTGAAAAAATAT
>JBAZDD010000352.1:0-2558 GCA_041654635.1 Candidatus Muiribacteriota bacterium | reverse complement strand
GTTTGATTTGCTTGATGATGAAGAGCTCAATGGAGTAATTGCTCATGAAGTAGGTCATGCTGTTCACTGGGATATGCTTTTGATGACTGTTCTGCAACTTGTTCCAATGTTTTTGTATTATGTTTACAGAGTGATAATGGATTTGCATAGAAGAAGTTCAAGTCGAGGAAGAAGAGGTAAAAAAGGTGGTCAGGAGCTTATTATAGCTATTGTTGCTTATGTTTTATATATAATTTCTCAATATATTGTGCTTTATTTTTCAAGGGTTCGAGAATATTATGCTGACAGATTTGCCGGGAAATATATTTCACCAAATAAACTTGCTTCAGCTCTTGTAAAAATCGGATATGGTCTTGCTGGAAAGAAAACCGCTTCTAATGAAAAAGAAAGAAAAACCACTCTTGATGCAGTAAAAACCATGGGTATTTTTGATTCTAATTCTGCAAGAGGTTTTGCAATGACAGGATTGGGTCGTAAACGTCCTGAAAGTATGGGTGGTGAGGTTGATAAAGAAAGTCTGAAAGGTGCAATGAGATGGGATATGTGGAATCCATGGGCTAAATATTTTGAGTTACATTCAACTCATCCGCTAATTGCGAAAAGATTGCTTGCATTAAGTAATCAGTCCATGCATCAGGGCGAAGAGCCATATATTGAATTTAATGAAAGACAGCCGGAAAGCTACTGGGATGAATTTTTTGTTGATATTTTCTTTTACTGGCTTCCTTATTTAGGATTTTTCAGCATGCTTGGATTAGCAGGATTATCAGCAACAAATGGGAATGGAAAATTGATAGCAATAGGTTTTATGTTGTGGGGGTTAGCTTTATTTGCTAAAACCTGGTTTTCATACAAATGGGATTTTTTCCCTGAACTAAATATTGAGTCATTGTTGAAAAAAATTAAAGTTTCTCCTGTAAGACCGGTTCCAGTTACAATAAAAGGAAAAATTATTGGTAGAGGTGTTCCTGGGCTTATTTGGAGTGAGGATTTTGTAATACAGGATGAATCTGGAATTATTTTTCTGGATTATGCTCAACCTCTTGCAATATTCAACTTTCTTTTCGGATTATTGAGGGCTGGGGGATACGAGGGTGAACAGGTAAAAGTTACTGGCTGGTATAGAAGGGCTCCAGTTCCTTATATTGAATTGAAATCTATCGAATCACAATATACTTCAAGCACTTGTTATGTTTTTCATTTTAAACTTTTTATGTCAGTTGCTTTATTGATAATTGGTGGTGTATTGATGATGGTAAATTAATATAGAGGATTTTAAATGAATAATTATGATTTCTGTGTAACATGGGTAAAAGAAAAATCAAATAATAGAAAAATAAAGGTTCTGGATTATGGTTGTGGAGCTGGTCAAATAGTAAAAAGATTTAGAGCTGAAGATATAGAAGCTTATGGTTGCGATGTTTTCTTTGAGGGTGGAGATTACTCGAAATCAGTTGGTGATAATTTATTTGAAAATGGAATAATAAGAAGAATGGGGAAAGATAATATTATCCCATTTGATGATAATTATTTTGATTTTATTGTAAATAATCAGGTTTTTGAGCATGTTGAAAATACGGATTGTGTTTTAAAAGAAATTTCTAGAGTTTTAAAATCTGATGGAGTATTATTGAGTATTTTTCCTGATAAAAGTGTGTGGCGTGAAGGTCATTGCGGAATTCCTTTTCTTCACTGGTTTCCAAAAAAAAGTAAGTTCAGAATTTTTTATGCATGTATATTTAGAGCTATAGGATTTGGATATCATAAAAAAAATAAAAGTATATTAAAATGGAGTAGAGATTTCTGTGAATGGCTGGATAATTGGACTTATTATCGAAATTACAGTGAGATTGAATATTATTTCAAAAAATATTTCAAAAAAATTAATCATATTGAACACTACTGGTTAAAGAAAAGATTAAATAGTATCGTATCGTATCGTATCCTTTTAGTATTACCGATTATTATTCGGAAATTATTGGTAAAAAAAATGTGTGGATTAGTTTTTGAAAGTAATAATTAACTTGGGGGGATTTATGGATTTTAAAGTAAGTGAAAAAAATCAGGAATTTTTATTAAAATCGGCAAGACAGGCGATTGTTGAATATATGAATTTAAGTAAAATAGCAAAAGTTGAAACAGAAGATGATGAATTAAATACTGAAAGAGCGGTTTTTGTAACTTTAACGAAAAATGACAATCTGAGAGGGTGTATCGGGAATATTATTCCACAGCAGAAATTAATCGATGCAGTTTGTTATATGGCGGTTGCAGCAGCTTTTGATGACCCGCGATTTCCTGAAGTTACCAGAGATGAATTAGACGAAATAAAAATAGAAATATCAGTTCTTTCATCTCTTGAAAAGGCTGAATCATACAAAAATATAATCCCTGAAAAACACGGTGTTATGATTAGAAATTCAGGTAGAAGCGGATTATTTCTTCCACAGGTATGGGAGCATTTTGAGCCGGGGGATATAGAAGGATTTATGGGTGAGTTATGTTCTCAGAAAGCTGGATTATCAAGAGATTGCTGGAAAAATCCTAAAACAGAAATA
>JBAZDD010000351.1:0-2574 GCA_041654635.1 Candidatus Muiribacteriota bacterium | reverse complement strand
TGTCGGGTTCAATTATCATTACGGGGGAGTTTTTGTGAATAAAAAATTATTATTATTTCTGGCTGTTTTAAACTTTTTATACATCTGTTCTTTTTCAAATCAGGATTTTTACCAATTTATCCATAATGAAGCCAGAGAGCTTTATAACACTTACGGTAAAGAAACCGCCACTCTCAGCGAAAGAAACATTGAATATATTGGAAAACAGCATAAATTCTGGGCAATGGAGCCATTAACTTTCAAATTTTATGAATTGGATGCAACATTAAAAGCTATTGGTAACCACTGTTATATTTATGTTGAAAACTCTCAGAATATTGATGAGAATATAATCAGAAAATTCATAAATGAGTTTGATAATAATATTTATCCCACAACTACTCGATATTTTGGCTCAGAAAGCAAACCAGGTATTGATAATGATGAAAAAATAACCATGCTTTTTCTTGACATTAAAGACGGTTATGTTCCTGGAAAAACCGGTTTCATTGCTGGTTATTATCTGCCTCAGAATGAATACACAAAAGCAAAATATCAATATTCTAACGAAAGAGAGATGATATATATTGATACTTATCCGGCTGACCCTGCTTCTGAATTTTCTCTTTCTGTTATTGCCCATGAATTTCAACACATGATTCACTGGAATAATGACCCTGAAGAAGATTTGTGGCTTAATGAAGCTATGAGTCAGCTTGCCATAAAACTATGCGGATATAATCATCCAGGTCAGATTTATAAATACTCAAAAAATCCTGAACTTTCACTTGTTCAGTTTCATCCTGAATACATGGTTGAAAACTACGGTATAACTTATTTATATGTATATAATATTTTATTGAATTATTTTAAAAACAATCCAGTGGATTTTACTTTTAATCTTGTTAGAGACCCGAAAAAAGGGTTGGAATCTATTGAAAATATAATGTCAAAATTCAATCATAATATTAAATCAAGAGAGCTTTTTAATAATTTTGCGTTAAAAAATGTTATTAATACTGCTGGAACTGAGTTTTATTATGAAAAATCGCTTGATGATTTTTTAATTATTCCACTTAAACAGAATGATTTTTCAAACTCTCTTAAAATGGATAGAGTGGTCAGTTTCGGAGCTGATTATATAAGATTTGTTCAGGATAATTCTTTTAATTCTGTAAATTTTGATTTTGTCGGGGTTAAAGAATCAGCCTGGGCTTATTTTCCTGATTATGTCGAGTATGGAATTTATGCTTTAACTTACTTTGATTTTGATAAAAAAAATACTCAGAATATTGAAAGATTAAGACTTGATTCGGATAATAAAGGCAGTTTTACTTTTGATAAATTCGGGCTTGAATATAACACTGTGGATTTAGTAATTACTAACACCACTAAAAATGAATCTGTTGCATACCGCTATAAAGCTTCTAAAAAAACAGTTTCAAGAGATAATTCTTTACTCAAAAACTCAAAAAATATGCTGAGCCCATATATAAAAAATACATTTGAAAATAAAAATATCAACGCTTATAACAATTATCTGAAATTAATTGAAATAATTAATGCTGATATTGAAAAAAATCAGTTTGAGTCAGTTCTTTACTGATAAGGGAAAATAATGATTGAAACTATTGATGTTTCTAAAGAGGATTTTGAAAATCTGGCTAAAGATTTTACAAATGTCGATTATCTTTCAGTTTTTGAAAAAGACCCTTACTGGCCTAAATGGAATAATCTATGGTGGAAAGCTCTTGTAATGTATGAAACTGACAATTTTGATTTAGTACCAGAAATGTTCATTAAATACTTTTACGAAGTTATAAACAAACATTATTTACATTTTTTCCCCTTTACTCTTGAAGAAATCCCTGAAAATGCAAATCCATATCGAAATATTATCTGTCACTGTGCCATGGGAGCCATTATTAAATTTGGTGTAAAAAAAAATATCGACATTATTAATAATTATCCATGGATTTATGAATGGATTTTTAAATATCAGCTTCCTGACGGCGGTTATAACTGCGATGAACAGGCATATACAAATTCAAAAAAAAGCTCAATTCTTTCGACTATTTCCATGGCAGAAGCTGTGCTTGAATTATGTAAAAAAACAGACAATAAAAAATTAACAGTTGTTTTAGAAAAGTGCTTTGATTATTTTATTAAACACAGAATATTCCGTTCATCAAAAGGGGATATTATTTATCCTGGCTGGAAGGATTTAACTTTCCCCAGATTTTATGAATTTGACCTTTTAAGAGGATTGAATTTTATTGAAGAAGCCGCATTATTATTAAAAAAAGAAATCCCTTACGAAAGCATTGAAGAAACTGTTGAATTATTAAAATTTAAACAAAATGATAATGGGATGTTTAAAACTGAAAGAATTTTTCACCTTGAAGAAGGCACTCTTGCTTTAGAAAATGACAAATGGGAATTTAAAAAAGAAGTTTCAACTTTCCCAGTGCTTGATAAATTGTTAAAAAGAAACGCAGTAAATCCGTTTTTGAAACACTTTAAGAATCGCGGATGAAACGCGAATAAAACGCGAATGAAACGGGTATGAAACGCGTAAGAAACGGGGATGAACCT
>JBAZDD010000350.1:0-2579 GCA_041654635.1 Candidatus Muiribacteriota bacterium | reverse complement strand
CTGAGGTAGGGCATTCTCAAGAGGCGAAGCAGAAACTAAATGAATTGTTTGATGGTAAAGCTGTATTCGATTATCCTAAATCTGTTAGGCTAATTCAGAGAATAATAGAATTATATTCAAATGAAAATTCAATAATCTTAGATTTCTTCGCTGGTTCATCCACAACAGCGCATGCGGTTATGCAATTGAATGCTGAAGATGGCGGAAATAGAAAATATATTATGGTTCAACTCCCTGAACCCTGTGATGAAAAATCTGAAGCATTTAAAGCAGGATATAAAAATATTTGCGAAATTGGAAAAGAAAGAATCAGAAGAGCAGGCGAAAAAATCTTGAAAGAAAATAAAGACAAAGAAGGTATTCAAAATTTAGATACTGGATTTAAAGTTTTTAAACTTGATTCCACTAATATAAAAGAATGGACTGGAAATATTGATAATATCGAAGAAACTCTATATGACTATATTGAAAACATTAAAAAAGACAGAAATGAAGAAGATATATTATTTGAAGTTCTATTAAAATACGGAATAGACTTATCTGTAAAAATCGAAACTTTTGAACATCAAAACAAAAAAATATATTCAGCTGGTTATGGAGCATTGATTTTATGTCTTGAAAAAGAAATAACTGTAGATTTAGTTAATTTCATCTGTGAAAAAATCAAAGAATTAAATCCAGAAGAACCAAGAGTAGTTTTTAAAGATACTGGATTTAAAACTGATGTAATAAAAACAAATGCAATGCAAATATTGAAAAAAAATAAAATCGAAGATGTAAAGAGTATATGAGGTATTTAATATGAAATTAAAATTTAATTCTGAGCTGACTTATCAAAATGATGCAATAAGCTCTATTGTAGATATATTTGAAGGGCAGGAAACATGTAAATCAATGTTTACAGTTGAAAAAAAACATAGAAAAAAAGGTGAAATATTCACTAAAAAAGAAACAATTGGAACAGGAAATAAATTAATTTTAAATGAAGAAGCATTATTAGAAAATATTAAAAATATCCAACTTAAAAACGGATTAAAACAGTCAGATTCTTTAAATGAAATGAATTTTACAGTTGAAATGGAAACAGGAACAGGAAAAACCTATGTATATTTGAGAACAATTCTGGAATTAAATAAAAAATATGGTTTTACAAAATTTGTTATAGTAGTTCCATCAATCGCAATTAAAGAAGGTGTTAATAAATCAATTGAAATGACAACACAGCATTTTAAACAATTGTATTCAAATATAAATTATGATTCTTTTGTTTATGATTCTCAAAAACTTGAACAAGTTAGAAACTTTGCAATATCCGATACAATCCAGATAATGATAATCAATATCGATGCATTCAAAAAAAGCTTTCAAGACCCATCAAAAGAAACTAAAGCAAATATAATCCATAGATTCAGTGATAAATTACCAGATGGATATAGACCAATAGATTTAATAGCAGAAACAAATCCAATCGTAATAATCGATGAACCTCAGAGCGTAGATAATACCCCTAAAGCAAAAGAAGCTATTAAGTCATTAAAGCCACTATGTTGTTTAAGATATTCTGCAACACATCGTGAAAAATACAATATAATGTATAAACTTGATTCAGTTGATGCATATCAGAATCAGCTTGTAAAACAAATTGAAGTATCATCCGTAATTACAGAAGATAATGTAAACCTGCCATATGTTAAACTATTAAAGTTAGATAACAAAAACGGTATCAAAGCTCAGATAGAAATTGATGAAAATCGCTCAGGAAAAACAGTTAGAAATACAAAAAATGTAAAAAAAGGTTCAGATTTATATGAAATTTCAAACGGAAGAGAAATATATAATAATTATATAGTTGATGATATAGATTTAACCCCTGAAAATGAAAGAATATATTTTACCAATGGTGAATCAGTAGCACTTGGAAAAGCAATCGGCGAAGTTGATGATATTCAACTGAAAACAATTCAAATCAGAAAAACAATAGAAAAACACCTGGAAAAAGAACTATATCTTAAAAATAAAGGTGTTAAAGTATTAAGCCTGTTTTTTATAGATAAAGTCGCAAATTATAGACAATATGATGAAGATAATAATGAATTAAAAGGGAAATATGCAGAAATATTTGAAGAAGAATATAAGAGATTAATCAAAAGACCTAAATATAATACACTTTTTAACAATGTTGATATTGAAACATTACCAGAAAAAGTTCATCAGGGATATTTTTCAATAGATAAAAAAGGAAAAGCCAAAGATTCAACAACAGGAAGCTCTGAAGATGATGAAAATACATATAATCTAATAATGAAAGATAAAGAAAAACTATTATCTTTTGAAACAAATTTAAAATTTATATTTTCACATTCAGCATTAAAAGAAGGCTGGGATAATCCAAATGTATTTCAGATATGCACATTAAATGAAACAAAATCAGAAATGAAAAAAAGACAACAAATCGGTAGAGGATTAAGATTATGTGTAAATCAAGACGGAGAAAGATTACACGGATTTGATGTAAATACCCTGACAGTTGTCGCCAACGAAGCATTTGAAGATTTTGCAAAAGATTTACAAAAAGAAAT
>JBAZDD010000349.1:0-2591 GCA_041654635.1 Candidatus Muiribacteriota bacterium | reverse complement strand
CCTCAGTAACAAATGTATTTACTGCTGCATTTATGCTTACTGGAAATATTAAGGAAATTAATATTAACATTGATATAATTATTGGTAGTCTTTTCACCATAGTGTCCCTCTCATTGTTATTTTTTTCAAATCGTCAAAAAGTAAGTTTTCTGCTTCTTACTGTAATATTTTCGGGATTTGAAACGTTTTGAATTAATAAACAATAAATACCGGAGACCTGTTTAGAAGCAGTGAGTCGGGGTCAAGTTCTCGATCATTCGCACATTTGTTAAAATGTCGTAATGTTGAGACTTGACCCCTAAGTGAGTAATTAAAAAACAGTGAGTGAGTGAATAAGAAAACGCTTTAAACCTTCCGGGTCTTACTCACCGAGGGTCGAAGACCTGGTTACTTATTCACTGCTTGATTTATTGATGTTTTAAGACATATAACAGTTATGTTATCTGTTCCGCCTCGTGAATTTGCAAGATTAATGAGTGAAATAACACTATTTTCAAGAGAATTTTCTTTCTGGATAATTTCTGAAATCTCTTCTTTTTTTACAAAAGAAGTCAATCCATCTGAACACAATAGAAAAATATCATTTTCAAAAATATTTTCAAAAACATTATGACACGTAATATCATTTAGATGACCCAAAACCTGAGTAAGAACACTTGACTCTCTTACAGTATGGTCTTTTGTAAGAAGAAAACACTCATTGTCTCTTAAAAGAAATATTTTGGAATCTCCAACATGACTTATAAAATAGTTTTTATCTTTAATATATAATATTGAACTTGTGGTCTGATAAGTTTTATCATCGGTATTAGATAGTTCTTTTATATGAAGATGAGCTTTAAGATTTATATTTTCAACTTTTTCCTTAATTGTAAAAATGTTATCTGAACTCTTTGAAAAATTTTCAAGAAAAAACTTCTCAGAAAACTCACAGGCTGTCTTAGAGGCAAATTTACCATCATCACACCCCCCAACCCCGTCCCACACACCTGCCAGAAATCCTTTTTCTCCATTATCAATAACAATATAATTATCCTGATTCTGAGTTCTTACTCTGCCAATATCACTTAAAGCATAAAAATCAATATTAAATTTATTCATTTAATTCTTTTAAAGCCTTATCAAGGCGAGATAACCCCTCTCTTATGTTTTTTTCACTTGTAGCATAAGAAATTCTAATATAATTTTCCTTAAAAAATGCACTCCCTGCTGTAACTGCAATATGAGCTTTTTCCATTAAATACATTGAAAGCTCCATTGAATTTTTTACTTTTTTACCTATGTATGGAGAAAAATCTACAAAAAAGTAAAAAGCTCCATCTGGTTTAGTATATTTTAATTCTGGTTTTTTATCAAAAAAATCTTCAAGAATTTTTCTTCTCTGTTCAAATTTCGTTACCATTTTTGTAATTTCCTGTTCATCAAGTTCAACTGCTTCAAGACACGCATACTGGCTTATTGAGCATGGGCAGGATGTCATATGTGACTGAATTTTTGCAATAAGTTTTGCAATTTGAATATTAGAAGCTGAGTAACCCATTCTCCATCCAGTCATTGCATAAGCTTTGGAAAACCCGTTAATAACAACTGTTCTGTCTTTGATTTCTGGACTGAGTGAAGCAATAGAAACATGCACACTTGGTTTATATATTATTTTTTCATAAATTTCATCAGAAATAACATATAAATTTTCATGTTGAAGCACAATTTCAGCCAATGCTTTAAGTTCATCTTCAGTATATACTTTACCAGTTGGATTTGAAGGCGAATTTATCATTATTGCTTTTGTATTTGAATTTATATTGTTTTTAATTTCTTCTACAGGCATCGATAAATCATCCGGGGAATTTAAAATAACTGGTTTTGCCCCAATTAGTTTTACCTGTTCAACATAACTTACCCACGCAGGAGCAACTATTAAAACCTCTTCACCTGGATTTACAAGAGCACATAAAGCATTAAAAAGAGCATGTTTTGCTCCATTACTAACAACTATTTCGTCATCAGTATAAGTTAGATTGTTGTCACGCTTAAGTTTCTGACAGATTTTATTTCTAAGTTTTTTTATACCTTTTAAATCAGTGTATTTTGTAAATCCACTGTCAATTGCATCTTTACCTGCGGTTTTAATAATTTCTGGTGTATCAAAATCCGGTTCTCCTACTGCAAAACTTATTATGTCTTTACCTTCTTCGCGGAGCTTTCTTGCAATATCTGCAACTTTGATTGTTTCTGATTCACCAATTCCCATAGCAATTTTACTAAACATATTACACTCCTGAAAAACTAATTATTTTATTTATTTTTTTTAATACAGTTATTGTTGCTAATCGCATATTAATAACGGCTCATATCGTCAGCGGGCAGAACATGTTCTGCCCCTACAAAAGCTTAAAAGCAATGTTCTTTGCTTTATCGGATTACGGATTACTCATCACCGATTACGGCTCTTAAGTTTCATACGTGGTTCATTCGCGTTTCTTTCGCGTTTTTTTCGCGTTTCATTCGCGTTATTGTATATATTCTCTTCCATTATATCCCATATTTTTTAAAATTCCAGCAATATATAATGAAAATTCCCCCTGCTGACC
>JBAZDD010000348.1:0-2592 GCA_041654635.1 Candidatus Muiribacteriota bacterium | reverse complement strand
TACAAAATTTGTACTATGAGCTATTGCATTCCAGTCAACCGTAATCCAACCTTTAAAAGCAAAAAATTGAACAGCTATAAAAATCACACCAAGTACAAATGCAAATATTCTTGCAATTCTATTTACGGCAAAACCTGTCACAAAACCGCATAATCCACCAAATCCAAGCATGGTTACAATTTTCCATAAAACAGTATTTGAAAGAAAGCCATCAATATCGTTTTGTTCCTGGGTTTCGATAGTTTTTGATTCAGGTTCAGCTCCATCCGAAGCAATATCTGATTCAGCGTTTATTACAGAAAAAGAAAACAACATGATTAAAATTAAAAAGAAAACTTTTAATTTCATTTAATGATTGCCTCCATCAGAAACTTCTTTTAATCCTTTTAAAATAGATTCAACCGCTTTTTTATTTTTAATGAAATAACAGCGTAATTTTCCTTTTTCTTCAAAATCAATAAAATTTGCATTTTTTAGAATTGACAAATGCTGGGATACATTTGCCTGCTTTTTTCCTAATATTTCTTCGATTTTAGAAACGCATTTAGGTTTATCTTCTAATAACTCATTTAATATCATCAACCTTGTCGGATGTGCCAGTGCTTTCGCAACTTCAGACAATCTTCTCATACTTACTTCCCCCAACTGGTAAACAGAATTTTTTATTTATTCGGGTATTTTATATGTACTATTCGCATTTTGCAAGTAAATTATATAACACTGAGATATCTTGAGCCTGAATCAGGCAATATAACGCATATATTCGAATATTTATATTCTTCAGACTGGATTAAATCTAATGCTGCCCATACCGCTGCACCTGATGATATTCCGCAGAATATTCCTTCTTTTTCAGAAAGAAGTGACATGGTCTGATAGGCTTTGTCATCATCAACCTGAATAACTTTATCAATTATTTTTAAATTTAAAATTTCTGGTATGAAACCTGCTCCAATACCCTGGATTTTATGAGAACCGGGTTTGTTTCCTGAAATTACGGCAGAAGCAGAAGGTTCAACAGCAATAATTTTTATTTCAGAATTTTTTTCTTTAAAATATTCTCCACAGCCTGATATTGTACCACCAGTACCTACACCAGCTATAAAAACATCTATTTTACCATCCATATCTCTCCATATTTCTGGTGCTGTTCCTGTATAATGTGCCATAGGGTTTGATGAATTTGAAAACTGCATTGGTATATATGAGTCTGTGGTTTCTTCTCTTATTTCAAGGGCTTTTTCAATAGCACCTTTCATTCCTTTTGTGCCGTCTGTAAGAATAAGTTCTGCCCCAAGATATTTAAGCATTTTTCTTCTTTCTACACTCAATGTATCTGGCATGGTTAAAATCAGTTTCATTCCAAGTGATGCACAGACAAAAGCAAGTCCTATTCCTGTATTTCCTGATGTTGGTTCTATTATTACAGTTTGTTTTGTGATAAGTTTTTTATCAAAAGCGTTTTTAATCATTGACCAGGCTATTCTGTCTTTTACACTTCCTGTTGGATTAAAGAATTCAGCTTTTACATAAACATTATTGTATGGTTTTACAATGTTCTGAAGTTTTATAAGTGGAGTATTCCCAATACAATCAATAATATTTTTCATAAAAACCTCTCAACTTTTCTATTTCTTACTCACTAACGAACAAAAACAATATCACTCACCACACTCCAAAATAATATAAAGCAATTAATCATCTTTTGACGGAGCCTCCTCATTAAAACCAAGGTTTCCATCTTCATCTGATTAATGCTTTATTCTTTTATTTCTCCGTTATTGTTCGTTTTAATTGTTTTTGTTCTTTGTTTTAATATTGTTTCTAATATTTTTGGTTTTGCTTACTCACTTCTCACTTCTCACGGTTTTTAAAGATTCATCCCCGTTTCATCCGCGTTTCATTCCCGTTTTTAATAAGTATAACACTTCCTGGTGGGACTGATTCTGTAACCCAGACGTTACCGCCGATTACTGCTTTTTTTCCAATAACAGTTTTTCCACCTAATATTGTACAGTTTGAATATAAAATAGCTTCATCTTCTATGGTTGGATGTCTTTTAGTTTTCAAATCAAAACTGCCATCTTCAAGTTTTTTAATACTTAATGCCCCCAGAGTTACTCCCTGATATACTCTGACTTTTTTACCGATTATTGTGGTTTCACCAATTACAACACCAGTTCCGTGATCAATAAAAAAGCTCTCATCAATTGAAGCACCTGGATGAATATCCACCCCTGTCTGACTATGAGCATATTCTGTCATAATTCTCGGCATTATGGGGATTTCCATTTTAAAAAGTTCATGAGCAATCCTGTAAATCATAATTGCAAAAAATCCGGGATAAGAAAATATTACTTCATCAGGTGATTTTGCAGCAGGGTCTCCATCAATAGCTGCTCTGACATCTTTTGCAAGCATTTCTCTCAGATAAACAATTTTTTCTAAAAAAAGAAGTGCCTTGCTGAATCCTGTTTCAACACAATCTGAACATTCTCTATCGTATCTCAGACAGTCATGTTTAATGCTTCTTGTAATCTGATCTGAAAGTTTTTTAAAAAGCACATTAACTTCTTCACCGATATGAAATTT
>JBAZDD010000347.1:0-2595 GCA_041654635.1 Candidatus Muiribacteriota bacterium | reverse complement strand
AAAATTTGAGCTTAAAGAACATGGAACCAACGATGAAATAGTTGGAGTTGTAATGAATGTTTTATTTCAGCAGAATGATGAAGAACATAACAAAGAACCTGAAAGATTTGAACTTCTTATCTCAGCTTTTTTAAAGACAAGAAATGATTTAATGAGATTTGGAACAAAAAGCCCTTATGGTTATTTTTCTTCGCTTGAGGATTCAACTTTCTGATAATCTCTTGAAGAAGAAAAAATCTGGGTAAATATATTTTTAATAAAACTTTTTAAATACTGATTTTTGATTTTATTTGTGTATTTTTCCAGAAGAAAATTTTCATAATTCAAGTTTTGGATTTTTAAATTCAATTTCTTTTTCTCGTTTGAAATTTTTTTTATAATATAAAATCTTTTTTTTAAAAGTAAAATAATTTCTCTGTCAATATTTAAAATTTCCTGCCTCAGCTTTAATAAATTCATAAAAATAATATAACAGAAAAACAGGTATAAATGAAACTTTAATAAAACGCGGATAAATCGCGAATGAACCGCGTATGAACCTTTAACATCTGTTACTTGATTTTTTCTTTTTATTAGATTAAAATAACACCCATGAACTGGTTTTCAGAACATTTAAAAATATCCAATTTGTGGATAAAGTGTCGTTCCTGCGGTCAGGGGATTTTTAAAAATTCTTTCATTTCAAATTTAAATGTTTGTCCAAAATGTGATTATCATGATTATATTTCACCGGAAGACAGATTTAAAAATCTTTTTGATGGTGGTAAATATACCGAACTTTATGGCGATGTTGAAAGCGTTGATTTTCTTGATTTTTCAATAAAAGGTGTTTCATATTCTGAACAGATTGAAAAAAGTAAAATCAAAACAGGAAAAAATTCTGCTTTTATAACAGCCACTGGCAAAATTGGAAAAATTAAAGTAAATGTCGGTGTTATGGATTTTAAATTTCTTGGCGGAAGTATGGGAAGTGTGGTTGGTGAAAAATTTTTCAGACTTGCCATGGACAGCTACAATAATGAAAAACCACTGATAGTTATCAGTGCTTCTGGTGGCGCGAGAATGCAGGAAGCAATAATATCTTTAATGCAGATGGCAAAAACTTCAGCAGTTCTTGCTTTGCTTGACGAGAAAAAAATACCATTTATTTCAATACCGGTTCATCCAACAACAGGTGGAGTAAGTGCAAGTTTTGCAATGTTAGGTGATGTAATAATAGCAGAGAAAGGCGCTTTAATAGGATTTGCAGGACCCAGAGTAATTGAGCAGACAATAAGACAGAAACTTCCTGATAAGTTTCAGACAGCTGAATTTTTAAAAGATTGTGGTATGGTTGATATGGTTGTAAGTAGAAAAGAATTAAAAAAAACAATTATTAATATATTAGGATATTTATGGAATCGTTAGAAAAATTTCAAAAACTGAAAGAAATTGATGATGAAATTTTAAAACTTCAAAAATTTGAAGAGAGAGAAAAAGTATCTCTTTCTGATGCGGTTAATGCTTTAAAACAGAGAAAACATAACATTCTTGAAAATCTCGAACCATGGGATAGAGTTTATCTTGCCAGACACCCTGAAAGACCTCATGCAATTGATTTTATAAATAATATTATAGATGATTTTACAGAGTTTTCAGGGGACAGACTGTTTTCTGACGATCAGGCATTAATTACTGGATTTGGTTATATAAAGAAAAAACCGGTATGCATTTTAGGCAATGAAAAAGGAAGAGGTACAGAAGATAAAATTAAAAGAAATTTCGGAATGGCACATCCAGAAGGATATCGTAAAGCTCATAGAATTCTTAAATTAGCTGATAAATTTAAAACTCCGGTAATAACTTTTGTTGATACACCTGGTGCTTATCCTGGTATTGATGCTGAAAAAAGAGGTCAGGCGGTTGCTATTGCAGAAAATTTGAAACTTCTATTTAAAATAAATGTTCCTGTTATTGTTGTTGTAATAGGTGAAGGTGGTAGTGGTGGAGCTCTTGCAATAGGAATAGGTGACTATGTAATTATGCTTGAAAATGCTATTTACTCTGTTATTTCGCCAGAGGGTTGTGCTTCAATTTTATGGAGAGATGCTAAATATGCAAAAGAAGCGGCTGAAAATCTGAAAATCACATCTTTTGATTTGAAAAAAATTAATGTTATAGATGAGATTCTGGAAGAGCCTGAAGATGGACTTGTTTTATCAAATTCTTCCATTTTATATGGTAAATTAAGAAAAATTCTGATTTCAAAAATTGCTGAACTTGAAAAAAATGAAAATTTAATTTCAAAAAGAATAGAAAAATTTTCAAAAATGGGTTATTTTAAATAGATAAAATAAAAAACCGATAAATTATAAATGGGGAATTTTCATATTTTTATTATTAAGGTTAAAATATGGTAAAGAAGAACAATAATACTGGTAAAAATATCAATTTGAAAAAAATCAATGATGAGGCTGATGAAAGCTTGAAAAACATTGATACAATTGATGATTTCAGCTCTTCATCTGATGATAATTCTAATAGTTATTATGAAGATTTTACCGAAGATTCTATAAATCAGTATTTGAAAAAATTAAATATTACAGGTCTTCTAAC
>JBAZDD010000346.1:0-2597 GCA_041654635.1 Candidatus Muiribacteriota bacterium | reverse complement strand
TTAATGAAAAGAACAGGAGAAAATCAGATAAGATACATATATGATAAAAACGGAAAATTAACAGCAGTAACCACAAAAGAAGAAGGAATAGGCAGAGAAGCCACTCCTTCTAATGAAGAATTAACAACACATTATTTTTATGATAAACAGGGAAATTTAATAATGACAAAAGGCAGAGAAAACAAAAAATATGAATATGATGCTTTCAACCAGTTGAAAGCAGTTAATCGGGTTGAGGGTTATAGGTTAAACGAGTTAAAAAATCCAAGCAACTCAAGCAACTCGATGAACTCGATGAACTCAAGTAACTCTTTTATTTCTTTTGAATATTCTCCACTTGGCTGGAGAGAAAGCAAAACAGTAAAAACCAGTGAAGAAAACTATACAGAAAAATATTATTACCTTGGAGCAAATATATTTGAAACGCGGAAAGAAAATCTGTCATCCCTGCGAAGGCAGGGAACCAGCTTTGAATACACATCAGTAATATCTGGACCAGGGATAGATGAGATTTATGGGATTTTACGCTCAGCTGTCATTCCTGACCCTGTTCAGGAAACCAGTGCCACTAACGAACTTTACTTCATCCGGGATTATCTTGGTAATATAAAATCCATATTTGATGAAAATGGTAATATGCTTTATTACAGATTATATGATGAATTTGGTGGAGAATCGGGTCAGAGTCGTTCCCAAGATTACACTGATCAAAATGACCTGACCCAGCCTTGTTTTACCTCTTTTGGATTCACATCCAGAGAATTTGATGAAATCGCAGATTTATATTTTTATCGAAGTAGATACTACGATCCAATTCTTGGAAGATTCACCCAGCGTGACAAATTCAATGAAGCAGGATTTATAACAGGAAACCCAGCAGTGATATATAACCCATTACAGCTAAATGATTACACATACGTAGGCAATAACCCACTAATCTACACCGACCCCTGGGGATTTTGTAAAGAACCAAGGATTGTAAAACTTCCTTTTAATTATGATGATAGTTATGCATTTCATATAAAATTATTTCCTAATACGATTTTTGTTACACCAAAATTTATAAATCATTCTTCTAAATTTGTTCAGGAATCTTTAATTTTTCACGAAAAAATTCACATCCAACAATCAAGAAATAGATTTTTAGAAGATATTTTGTTTAATGTTTTTAGACAACCAAAATATACAGAAATTGAAGCGCATGAAAAAGAAATGGATTATATCGAAAAAATAATTAAAGAAAATAATCTACCAAATTCTGAAAAATTTTTTATTATGGTTCACATTGAAGATACTATAAAACCTCAAATTAAAAAATATGGTGGCGGAGCGTATCCAAAAAATCCTGAATATCAAAAATTTATTCATGAATTTCTTTATCCTAACAAAAAGAGAATTATGGAATAATTATAGATTTTTAAGTTATTATGTAGAATAGAATTAGTTTAAAATATTCATTAAATAACAAATAAAGGTAGGTAATTGGGAATTCGTATGAAAATAGGTTTAATTTCTGAATTGTTAAGTTTGAAAAAGATAAAATTTAATTTGGTTTTTTTTGCATTATTATATTTCACTATATATTTAATATATAGTATATTTTTTTATCGAGAATTCAACTTAAGTAACTTTATAATTTTCTTAAATAAACAATATAACACCGAAGTCTGGTTTAGACCTGAAATCTATAAAGATATTATGATAGTATTTATTAAAAAAGACGGGGATTTCATTGCGAAAACTTTGAATATTAAAAACCAAATTTATAGATTTAATATTTATAAAATAATTAATAATGCTGGATTTCCATTTATTATATCATTATTATTTTTCATTTTTTTTAATAAATCTTTTTCTTATTTTTTAAAATTCAAAATTTTTAAACTTTTCATTTCATTTCTTTTCATTTTTTATTTGCTTTTTTATTCATTTATTCTTTATGGGAATAGATTTGGTTCTAAAATTTTACCAAAAGCAATATTAAACAATGAAATAGGTGTAGTGTGTAATGCAATTTATAATATATTAGATAATGATAAAAAATTTAATTCAATTTATAATTATGAAGATAAAAATTATACATTGTTATATACGAGTCGTGGAAATAATATTAATGTGATTGTATATGATGATGAAAATTTTAATATTGAAATTATTGAAATTTTATTTGATGTTAAATTAAATAGAATGATTGAGATTTATATTATTAACTCACTACTGTCCAATAAAAAATCAAAAAAGTAACTGTTGAGTATCATCGAATTTAAGTTTCCGATAATTTTTAGAATTAAGGGACATTAAATCCAATAAATCTATTCTATCAAATATTGTCGTTTTTATCATTCTGGATAATTCTAATATTGAATAAAAATATTTTCCCTGAAATTTTATATATGCCAGCAACAGATAATATTATAATTTTAAAACACAGTATATATGAGGTTTTTCTTAAATAATATTATTTATGTTTTATAATAATATATAGAATGGGAAATCTGACAGAAATAAAAGCAGGAGGAAAAACACTTTTAAAATACAGTTATGACTTAGCAGGAAGAATAACAGAAATAATAAATGGAAAACAGGAAAAAGTAACA
>JBAZDD010000345.1:0-2608 GCA_041654635.1 Candidatus Muiribacteriota bacterium | reverse complement strand
CTAAAATAAAAAAAAATAATTTAGAAAAAAATTTTCATATTACAGGCTGGGTTGATGATATAACTGATTATTTAAAGTTGTTTGATATTGGGGTATTGACATCCAAATGGGAAGGTTTTGGTTTAGTTTTAGCAGAATATATGGCAGCTAAAAAGCCTGTTGTAGCAACAAGGGTTGATGGGATCGAAGATGTGGTTGTTCATAATGAATCAGGGTTTTTAGTAGAATCAGAAAATTTAGAAGATTTTACAAATACAATTTTGACATTATTAGAAAATGAAAGTTTAAGAAACAAATTTGTTTCAAATGGTTTTGAAAGAGTGAGAAAAAAATTCAGCATTGAACGGGTAGTTAAAGAGCATATTGAATTATATAAAGAAATTTTAAGAAAAATATAGAGAAAGTAAAAAAATGAAGGGGGGGAATTTTACTCGGTTGTATAAAATGATGAAAAAAAGAATGTTTTTTTATCCAGGGAGTAAAAGAGTAAAAAAAGCTTCTATTTATGTCAAAGATTTAGTTAGAATGATGTTTGAAATGACAGAAAAAGAATCTGTGGGTGTCAGCTTATATAATATGTGTTATCCAGAACCACCAGAAATTTACGAAATTTGTAAAAATATGGCAAAAGTTATTGGTTGCAGAACGCCTTGGCTTGTAATTCCCGGAAGTATTTTGAAAATACCCGCATGGTTTATTTCAATTTTATCCAAAATCACAGGTATTGGATTTATGGGGATTGATCCTGCTAGAATAGATAAGTTAATTGTTTCAACTAATATTTCTGGCAAAAAACTCCAATCTAACGGCTATATTTTAGAATATTCTCTTGAAACAGCTCTCCGCAACTGGCTCCAATAAACAGATATGAAGGGGTCAGACCGTCCAATATGCAAATTGAAAAAAACAAAATATGGTGAGCGATGAAATTATATTTCATCTAGTGACCGCAAACAAATTTGCTAGTGACCAAACCCTGATGGGTTTTAGTGACGGTATTTATCAACACGAGCAAAACTTTCAGTATATTGTTAAAAATCCTTTTTTTTGATAAAATATTTCTATGAAAAATTTACCTATTGGAATTTCAACACTTGAAAAAATAATTACTGGCGATTATTTATATGTAGATAAAACAAAAACTGCTTTTGATTTAATAGAAAATGGTGGTGGATATTATTTTTTATCTCGACCTCGCAGATTCGGTAAATCTTTATTTTTAGATACTTTAAAAGAAATTTTTTATGGTAATAAAGAGCTTTTTAAGGGTTTGTATATTTATGATAAATATCCTTTTGAAAAACATCCAGTAATAAACATTTCTTTTGGAAGTGGTGAGTTTAAAACAAAAGAAAGTTTAAATCTAAGAATAAATGAAATATTCCTAAATAATTTAAGAGAAATAGGCTTAGAAATGGAATTAACAAAATCTGTTGCTGGGAATTTTGAAGATATAATTTATCAGGCATATAAAAAATATGGCAAAAGAGTTGTTATATTAGTAGATGAATACGATAAACCTATTTTAGATAATATAGAAAATGAAGAAATTGCAAAAGAAATAAGAGATGAGCTTAAAGGCTTTTACTCTGTAATAAAAGATGCAGATGAATATCTAAAGTTTGTATTTTTAACAGGGGTAAGCAAATTCAGCAAGGTGAGTCTTTTCAGCGGTTTAAATAATTTAAATGATATTACAATAAATTCAAAATATGCAACAATATGTGGATACACTCAAAGCGAATTAGAGTATAGCTTCAAAGAGTATTTAAAAGGACAGGATTTAGATAAAATCCGAGAGTGGTATAATGGATATAAATGGCTTGGTGAAAGTGTTTATAATCCTTTTGATATCTTACTTTTTATTGATAATAATTTTGATTTCAGAAATTATTGGTTTTCAACAGCAACCCCGACATTTTTATTAAAGCTCATTGAAAAAAATCAATATTTCATACCTGATTTAGAAAATATAATACTTGATGAAACTTTATTAGGCAGTTTTGATGTAGATAATTTAAATTTAGAAACTTTAATGTGGCAGACTGGATATTTAACAATAGATAGAGTTGAGAATTTGCTGAATATTAGAGAATATTATATGAAAATTCCTAATAGGGAAGTTGAAATTTCTTTAATGAGTGAGATTTCAGAATTCTTAACGAAATCATCTGAAACTAAAAAGCATTCAAATAATATGCTGAGAGCATTATTAAAAAAAGATATGGAAAGTTTTGAATTAAGCTTGAAATGTTTATTTGAATCAATTCCATATAATTATTTTACAAAAAATGAAATGTTCAATTATGAAGGCTACTATGTAAGTGTATTTTATGCAAATATGAAGGGTTTAGGTATAGATGCAAAATGTGAGGTCGCAACAAAAAGAGGAAGAATAGATACATTACTCCAACTTCCTGAAGTAATATATGTGATAGAATTTAAGACAGAAGGTGGCGGAGCTTTAAAACAGATAAAAGAAAAAGGTTATCATGAACAGTTTTTAGATTCAGATAAAGAAATAATTCTTGTTGGAATTGAGTTTGATAAAAGCAAGAGAAATATTTCAAAAGTTGAATGGGAGCAGGTTTAAGAGGGGTCAGACCGT
>JBAZDD010000344.1:0-2611 GCA_041654635.1 Candidatus Muiribacteriota bacterium | reverse complement strand
GTAACGATATAAAACTTGACTAATTGCTATTATTTATGTATTATTAATATTTAGTAATAGTTTTAAAGGAGTGTTTTATGAATCCATTTTCTTCTGGTAAAATTGTTTTTGATGATGATTTCTGTAACAGAAAAGAAGAAATTAAAACATTATCAAAATATGCAGTTTCTGGTGTAAATACTGTTATTTATTCGCCAAGAAGATTTGGAAAAACTTCTCTTGTTAAAAAAATTCAAAAATCTATTGATATTCAATCATTTTATTGTGATTTTTTTGGTGTGGTTTCTTGTGAGGATATTGTAAACAGAATAATTTCATCTATTATTAATCCTGTTTCAAATAAGAAAAATTCATTGAAAAAAATTCTTGATTTTTTCAAACTTTTACGACCAGTTGTAAATTATGACACATTAAATAACAGTTATTCTGTTTCAATTGATATTGATAAAAAAAGTCCTTTAAATTCAATTGAGTACGTTATTAAATCATTAAATGAAATGTCTGCTAAAACTCAACAGAATTTTTTGATTATTTTTGATGAATTTCAGGAGATTACAGAAATTAAAGATTATATTGCAATTGAAGGTTTAATGAGAACTGTGATTCAAGAGAGTAAAAATATATCATTTTTCTTTGTCGGTAGCAGAAGAAGGATTTTACTTGAAATGTTTACTGACAAAAAAAGACCTTTTTTTCACAGCAGTATTCTTTTTGAACTTAAAAAAATTCCTGAGAAAGAATTTTCTATCTGGATTAAAGAAAAATTTAAAACTAATGGTATCGATTGTTCGGATGAACAAGCATTGAAAATATTATCGCTTGTTAAAAATTATCCTTTTTACGTCCAAAAACTCTGTTTCTATATTTATAGTATTATTGATGGTAATACATTATTGGATAATCACATTGACACTGCTTTTGAATTATTAATCGAAGAAGAAAAACGTGTAACTGAAATGGTTTTACAAAGTTTATCAAATAAACAGAAAGAGGTTTTATATGCTCTTTCACTGGAAAAAACCGATCATATAATGAATAATGTTTATTTAACTAAACATAATTTAATTGCCTCTACTGTTCAATCTGTTTTAATAAAACTTGAAAATCTGGATTTGATTTCAAAAAATGAATATGGTTTTATTGAAATTGTTAATCCTATACATGAAATAAATATTTTAAGGATGTTTCAGAGTAAAACGAATTAATTTAAAGATTTATTAAAGACACTGGATTCTGGTGTACACAAGAATGACAATCAATGGCAAAACTTAATGCAGAAGCCGGGCTTAGAAGCTCCGAATGAAAAGCGGGTGAAACGCGAATGAAACGGGGATGAATCGGGGTCAAGCTCTCGATCATTCGCACATTTGTAAAAATGTCGTAATGTTGAGACTTGACCCCTTATTGAGTATAGAATCCAGTGTCTTTTATTTTGTTTTTTTGTTAAAATAAGGTATAATATAAATATGAAAAAACTTATTTTGATTTTTATGATTATTAATTTTTTTGTTTTTTGTGTTAATGCTAATAAAAAAACTGATGTTCCAAAAGATGGTTTTAATCAGGATTTGCCTTTATGGTATGTTGAATTTATCAGAGAAGTTTCTGATACTGTAAAAGATTCCACTGGTCAGGCTCTCCCTGATTGGCTGAAAGACTGGTTTGTTGAAAATCAGCCAAAACCTGTTCCAAAATCAGAATTACTTTATAAACCTTCTGTTGTTTTCAAACATGTTCCCAAAAAACAACTTGAATTAAAAAAACAGGATGTTATTAAAATGGTTAAATTTCATCATGGGATTGAAATTTCTGAAACTCTTAAACTAAATCTTGATGAACTGGAATCGAGCGAGTATATGGTTAAAAATACAACTGTGACTATTCCTGACTGGGCAAAAGAGATTTTCAACAGAAATTCAACAAGTTCTAAAAAGGATTCTTTCAATAATTTTCTTCCTGAATGGTATGTAAAGAATGATTAAATTAGGTAATATATATATTATTTAAAATTTTTAATTGATTTTAACGATTATATAATTTATAATTTAAATTAATTATCTTGATTACTTGTTGGTGGAATATGAGGGATTTAATGAAATCGGTTATCGCACGTAAACTTGAACCTGGAATGATTTTAGGTTATCCAGTCAAAGATTTGAATAATAATATTATTATTGATGCAGGTGTTAAATTAGATGATTATTTTATAAAAAAAATTATTGACAGAAAAATCCCAGTTGTTGTTATAAACGATAAATTCAATGAATTTGAACCCATGCAACTCCCCGAGAAAAAAAATTATGAAGTAGAAATCCCTGTTAAAAAAACTGAGGAAGAATTTTCTAATATTCCAACTGGATTCATTCCTGAATTAATCAATATAAACGAATTTGATGAAAAAATAATTGAGCAGAAAATAAAACATTATCGCTGTCCAATAATTAAATTTGATAAAATATCTTATCCTCAGAATAATAACGATTTTGTAATAAATGAATATAAAAAAAGCATTTTAACAATCAATGAACTTTTTAAAAATGCAAGAGCTGACAGGAAAATTTCATCTGACACTGTTGTAAATACTGCTAAACAGATTGTTAATGATGTTTTA
>JBAZDD010000343.1:0-2612 GCA_041654635.1 Candidatus Muiribacteriota bacterium | reverse complement strand
ATATGTGATTTAATATTATTTGTTAGAAGATAATAAATCACAGTTTGAGAAAATGAGTCATAATTATCAATAAACAGTATTTTTTTCATCAGCAAGCATTTTATAGTTAAAGAAATATTTATGCAAATTTTAAAAAAATTTTTTATATGTTATATTTATTATAAAGTCTGAATTATCAGGAGGGAAAATGTTTAAAAAAAATACTATGAGAATTTTTATGTTCTTAACTTTAATACTTATTATTGCAGGTTGTTCAAACCGCATAGATGAAAAAGCTTATCCAAACAATAAAGTTTTAAATCCAGCACTTCAAATTTCAGTAGAATGGCCTGAGGGACAGAAAAACAATATATTATCAGCACCACCATCCTATTTAAACCTTGGTACTATTGAAGTCCTGCTTATATCTCTGGGTGACTGGCGTCAACATATAGAAGAAGAGTATGATTCATCACTTGCAGATTATCTTACTGGAAGCGAGGTTTGTGAAGAATCACTTCAATATTATATTGCGATGATGTTATTGTTAACTGAACCTGAAGAAGAAAATTTTGTTTATAATACTTACAGTGTTTTACAGGGCAGTGAGCATAGAGATGGTGCTACTATTTCTGATGTCAAATCAGGAGATTATTTAATTTATATTGCCGGTTTAGATAAAGATGAGGGTATAACAAATGTTTTTTATTCGAAATTTCTAACAATACATGGTGAACAGACCACAGTATTAAATATTCTGGCTGCGGACTGGATTATTATGAACGAAAATATTATTCCTGAAAATGAAGGTGGAGAAGAAAACGAAGATTTTCAAAGTGGTAGTGGAACAATGGCTGATCCATATATAGTTGCAACTGCAGAACATTTAAATAATGTCAGATATTATCTTGATTCTCATTTCAGGCAGGATGCTCCAATTATTGATTTAAATGTCTCGCCATATAATGTTTTGCCAGGGTGGACTCCTATCGGTGATAATGCTGACCCATTTACTGGAACCTATGATGGGAATGGTTATTCAATAGCTGGAATGAGTATAGAAACAGAAAATTCAGGTCATTATGGTCTTTTTGGTGTAATAAATGGTGGGACAGTACAAAATTTAACTGTGACCAGAATAAGTGTTAATGGTACTCCATATTTTTATGTGCCCAATGCAACATCAACCGGGGCTCTTGCAGGTCAGGTAGTAAATGCGATTATATATAACTGTAACAGCTTATATAATATTCAAGGTAATGAGTATTTAGGTGGTTTAATAGGTAAAATTGATAATTCAACTGTAACTAATTGTTTCACAGAAGGAGGTGTAGAAGGATATTATTATGTTGGTGGATTTGCAGGGTTAATTTCAAATTCTTCTGTAATTGAAAATTCATACAGTGTTTCTACTGTTACTAATGAAGGTAATTATACTGGTGGATTTGCTGGTAGAATGTTAAGCTCTACAATGCAGTATGTTTATGCAACAGGGCTTACTACAGGGAGCGGTGCAGGCGGACTTGTGGGATTATCTTCATCAGGCACTGTAACCGACAGTTACTGGGATAAAGATACCACTACACAGACAGTTACAAGTGCTGTTGGGGGTGAAGCTAAAACAACTGCTGAAATGATAACCTCCAATCCTTATCCAAATTGGGATACTTCAATATGGATGTTTACTGCAAACTTTTATCCAGTGTTTAATAATGATTGATAATGCATGATGAATAAAATAGAATATGTTTTTGAAACTATTAAATATTATAATAATGCTGAAAATTTAAATTGTCATATTAATCGGCTTTTAAAAGCAGCAAAATTTTATGATTTAAAAAATATTCCAGAAAAAGATGAAATAAAAAATAAAACTTCAGAATTTTTTAATACTCAAAATTTTGATTCAAAACAACATAGAATAAATATATTTCTATTTTCAAATGGAGAATTAGAGTTTAAATCAGTCCTTTATAATTTTAATTATGATAAAAATAACAGAGAGCTGTCTATAATAACTAATCCAGTTAGAAAATCAGGTGAAACCTATTTTAAAAACAATGTAATTCGTGAGTTTTATCTGTCAAATATTCAAAATTACCCAGAATTTATAGATACAATATTGCTTAATGAAAAAAATGCAGTTTGTGAGTGTGCCGGTTCAAATATTTTTTTTATCAGAGCTGGAATTTTATACACTCCGTCAAAAAAAGAAGGGCTGGTTGAGGGAATAATAAGAGACAAAATATTTAGTATATGTACGGATAAAAAAATCAAAATAATTACTGACAGTATTTATGCTGAAAATCTTCATAACTTTGAATGCTGTTTTATAACAAGTTCAATGAAACATATTATGCCAGTTAACAAAATAGGAGAATATAATTTTAGAGAAAATTCATTATTAAAATTCCTGCAACTTGAATTAGCTAAATACATAGAGTAAAATAGAGGAACGCGAATGAAACGGGAATGAAACGGGAATGAAACGCGAAAGAAACGCGAAAGAAACGCGGATGAAACGCGGATGAAACGCGGATGAAACGCGAAAGAAACGCGGGTGAAACGCGGATGAAACGCGAAAGAAACGCGGGTGAAACGCGGATGAAACGCGGATGAAACGCGGATGAAAC
>JBAZDD010000342.1:0-2636 GCA_041654635.1 Candidatus Muiribacteriota bacterium | reverse complement strand
TAAATGTTTCAGATACGGTGGCGAAGAATTCAGTGTGATAACAAGTGGAAAAAACTATGAAGAAGTATTACCGCAGGCAGAAAAATTTCGGCAGGCGGTCGAAAGTTCACCATTTATTTTAAAACGTGCTAAAACAAAAACACAGATAGGAAAAAAAGTCGCAGTTACCATGAGTCTTGGCATTGCTACAGCATTTGACACCACAATCCATCCTCTTGAAATAATTAAAATGGCAGACGGTGCATTATATCGTGCGAAAAAAAATGGAAGAAATCGCAGTGAAGTAGAGCGAAGAAAGAAAAAACGAGATAAATGATTGTTTTGGCTAAAAATCGATAATAAATTCATTTAAATTACTATAACAAGCATAAAAAAGATATTTTTCGACGTTTATAAAAAACATTAAATGGTAAATAATTAAGAACAGTGAATCTGGGGTCAAGCTCTCGATCATTCGCACATTTGTAAAAATGTCGTAATGTTGAGACTTGACCCCTAAGTTAGATAAAAAAGAAACAGTGAGTAAGTGAGTAAGAAGACGCTTTAAACCATCCGGTCTCATTCACCGAGGGTTGAAAACCCGGTTACTTATTAACTGCTTTTAAAATACGGAGGGGTAAAATTGAAGATTGCAATTTTATACGATAATATATCAAACGAGAATAATCCAGATGAAATTGACATACTTCATCAAATTACAGTAGTAAAAAAATCCCTAACAAGTAAAATGAATAAAATAGTCGAAATCCCATTTAATCCTGATTTTAAAGAATTTTCCGACATAGTTGATAAAGAAAAACCTGATTTTGTATTCAATCTTGTAGAATCAGTCGGCGGCAAAGGCTCACTTATTCATCTGGCTCCTGAATATCTTGAAACCCTTAATATTCCATTTACAGGTTCATCATCTGAAGCACTTAAAACAACATCAAACAAACTTGATGCAAAAATAAAGATGGAAACAACCGACATACCAACAGCCGACTGGGTTACATTAAAAGAAGAATATATCAAATCCCCGGTAGAACGCAAAAAATTCATAATCAAAGCCGTTTGGGAACATGCTTCAAAAGGAATAGATTCAGAAAGCATTGTAACCGTAAACTCAATAGAAGAACTGAGAGAAAAAATAAAAGCAAAAAATGAAAAAGAAGGATATGAGTTTTTTGCAGAAGAATTCATAGACGGCAGAGAATTCAACGTTGCAGTAATATCCAGAGATGGTGAGCCAATATGTCTGAATCCGGCAGAATTAAAATTTTACAACTTTGAGAAAAAACATAAAATTGTAGATTTCAAAGCAAAATGGGATGTAACCTCAAGTCAGTATGATGATATAAAAATATGTTCAGAATTTACTGATAATGATAAAGAGTTATTAAACAATCTCAAAATTATTTCACTTAAAGCATGGGAAGTGTTCAAAATAAAGGGATATGCAAGATTTGATTACAGAGTAAGCCTTGATAATCAGATTTATATGCTTGAAGTTAATGCTAATCCATGCATTTCACCAGATGCAGGATTTTTTGCAGCCTGTGTCAAAGCAGGATTGAAAATCAAAAATATAATTAAATGGATATCTCAGGATTTAAACAAATAATATATGATAAAATTCCGACATGAAGTGTTAGAAAGTGATATAGAAAAAGTTTACAGTATTGTAAAATCAACTGGATTTTTCAGAGAAGATGAAATACTCATTGCCCGTGAACTTGCTGAAGAAGCTTTTTCAAAAGGTCAGAAAATAAGTGGATATAACTTTATATTTGCTGAAATTGATGGTGAAGTCGCAGGTTATACCTGTTATGGTGAAATACCCTGCACAATCGGAAGCTACGATTTATACTGGATAGCAGTAGATAATAGCAGAAGAGGTTCAGGAATTGGAAAACTTCTGATGGAAAAAACAGAATATGAAATAAAAAAAATAAACGGCAGAATGATATACATAGAAACATCAAATAAACCACTTTATGAACCAACAAAAAAGTTTTATCTTTCATGCAATTATAAAATCGAAGTAATACTCAAAGACTTTTACGCCCCACAAGACGATAAAATAATATATTCTAAAAAAATCCGTAATCAGTAAACTGTAATCCGTAATCCGATAAAATCAACAACTTAAGAGCAGTGAGAAGTGAATAAGTGAGTGAAACCAAAAAAATTAGAAACTGTGGATGAAACGGGTAGTTGGTTTGTCATTCCTGCGAAGGCAGGAATCCAGCTTCCTTGAATCACCATTGCCCTTATCTTTTGTAGGGGCAGAACATGTTCTGCCCGGCTTCTGTATTGATTTTTGCCCTTCGTTGTTATTCCGCGTACGCAGGAATCCAGTGTCCCTGTTTTTAATCTTTAAGCTTTTCACCAAATCCAGATACTCACCGGGTAACGGCTGTTATTTTTTCATCCATAAAATATCGAACAAAAACAATATCGCTCACCACGCTCTAAAATAATATAAAGCAATTAATCATCTTTTGACGGACCCTCCTCATTAAAACCGAGGTTTCCATCTTCATCTGATTAATGCTTTATTCTTTTATTTCTCCGCTATTGTTCGCTTTAATTGTTTTTGTTCTTTTCTTTTAAGATTCATTATCGTTTCATCCGCGGTTCTTTTGCGACTTAGT
>JBAZDD010000341.1:0-2651 GCA_041654635.1 Candidatus Muiribacteriota bacterium | reverse complement strand
TGTTGAAAGGTTGTTCTGAACTTTCTGTGCTGCATTTGATAAAGTTCCATTAATTCGACCTGAATTAGCATAATTTACAGCATTTTCAAGATTTTTCTGAGTTAAATCCACATATCCGATTTTTGGAATAGAAGATAAAATATATTTTCCGGCAGTTTTAACAGCAAGCTCTTTCATAAATCCGGCCGACATTCCGTCATTTGAAGAAGGTTCAATTTTCATTACTTTAAAAAGTATTTTAGTCATAATATCAGAAGCGACAGGGACTATTGAATTATATGGGGAAGGCATTTTTGAAGCAGCCAGTTTAATAACGCGCTGAAAAGCTATTGTGATTTTTTCAATAAGCATATTTTTTACTGGACCAGCTATTGAGCCAAGCACAGGTGAATCTGTAAAATTATCAAGAATACCAGATATTATTTCAGTTGAATGTGTAAAAAGAAGAATGATTTTAAAAATCGACAGAGTTGTATCTTCAGCAAGAAGTAAACCCATGTTATAAGTCTGTTCAATATAATTCTGTGCCATGGTAAGTCTTACAAGCAGCTCTTTATCTTTTTCGGTAACTGTTTTATTTTTCAGCATATCACTGAATTCAAGAGAAGTTTTTATATTGTAGTTTTTCAGTGCAAGACCATCAGGGAAAGGTATATGCGGGAAATTAAGATTTATTTCAAGAAGCTGTAAAATCTGCTTAAGCTGACCTTCAACATAAACAGGGTCAATTTTAAGATGTGATAGCGCGTGAAGGGCTTCGTGGTTTTTGGCAAGTAGGTAGTTTATGTTTGAGTGAGAAGTGTCACTGTCGTCAGATTTGGATGAAATGAGAGGGTTTATATCAATATTGTGTGAGTTTTTTAAAATTTCAAATCTGTCAAGAATTTTCAAATAGTTATCAATATCATTGTTAATAAAACTGTTCATAGCTGATTTTTTTAACATTTCAACAATTTCAGTAATCTGTTTTTCAGATTTTGATGTTGAAATTAATTCTGAAGAATACTCATAACTTCCGTCTTTCCCGGTGTTAAGAGGGATTAAAATTACAGTGTCATACAAAGTCCCATAATTTTCTATTAAAATTTCTGATTTTTTAGAAGAATCAAGTTTAATTTTTTCAACTTTCAAAGTGTTTTTAGCATCAGCTGAATCAAATTTTGCAATATAAACATTAAAGTCGGGTTTTCCAAAAATATTACCAAAAAAAGAACCAGAACCATCAAAGTTGATTTTAAGAGTATCTCCTGTGTTTTCTGCAAAACTTGGGTCACAAACAGGGATTTCATAAGGCTTGCTTATGCTTCCATCTTTATACTCAAAAACAAAATTTACCGTTTTAATGTTCTGAATACCAGGTTTTCTGAATGGACCTATTTCAGTTTTGTTTTTATCACCATTGTTAACAAGTGGAGTTACAATAAACGAATTTTCAATGTAAGAACCTTGTGGAATATAGTCGTTAATTGGGAGATTCCAGTTGTTTACACCCCATTTTATGTTTACTGCTTCTTTATCCATAATAGTTATCTTATCAATAAAAGAAGGGAAAGTAGGGAGAAAAGGAACATTATATGAAAACTGAATATAATGACTGCCAAAGGAAAGTGCTTTTTCCTTAATTTTTCCGGCAGTGTCAGCAACATGGACTTTTGAAGGATTAAGAGTCATCTGACTAATTGTTTTATCGTAAAAATATGGAGTGCCTTCAATATTTAAAACGTTTGTTATTGCCCATTCTTCAAAAATCTGCTCTGTGGTTTTTTTTATACCGTTTTTTTTAAGAACTTCATTTATTCCTGCAACACCAGGGGTCTGATTTTTCACAAGATTTAGGGTGAAATCAGCGTAATTTTTAGGGAAATATTTTGTAACCATATAGTAAAAAAACAGGTAAACAGCGCCATAATTTTCAAGCATTACATCTTTTGCCCAGGCTGTTAAAGATAAATCGGGATTTTTCATGTAAGCCAGAATTTGATTAGGATGTTCATAACCACATAATCTCATTGCAAGCTGAGAACAAGCTTCATTTATCCAGATTTTTTCTTTAGGTGACATATTCCAGTGCTGCATATGCTGAAATTCATGTGCAATTACTGAATAAGTCATCTGACTTGAAGGGTCAGAAGGATAAGTATCTATATATATCATTTCTCTTTCGTTGGAATATTCAAAAACTTTTGTTGAATACTGGTTTAAAGGGAAGAAATAACCAGCGACATAACCCGGACTTGTGGCAGGGTCATAACCATCTTTAATATCAAGAAAAAGCATGGTAAGTCTTTCGTCAAAGTCAACACCGGGTTTTGCTTCAGTTCCGAAATATTTGTGATTTGTTGGATAAATTATATTATCAAATTCGTAAGCAAATTTATCAATTGTATCATCATTGATATTCTGTCCTTTTTCAACATAAATATAGCAGTGTTCGGTAATTTTTCTCAAAACTGCTTCAACTTTATAAAACTGTTTTGAAACGGGTGCCATTGCCCAGAAATATTGTGTTCCACCAACAGGGACAGGTTGAATTCTGTTTAATTTATCTGAAATATCGGTTTTTCCGTATTTTTCATAATATTCGTAAGCCTGGTCAATTAATTCAGGAGTAAGTGAAACTGGATATGGTCCTGTTTTAATTTGAGATTGTC
>JBAZDD010000340.1:0-2651 GCA_041654635.1 Candidatus Muiribacteriota bacterium | reverse complement strand
TTTCACCCGCAGCTTCTAAGCTCCTGCTTTTACGGATAACCGATTACTGATTACCGATTACGGCTTTTAAGTTTCACCAGCGTTTCATTCGCGCTTTTAAATCACTTCCCGATACAGAATGTTGAAAAAATTTTATCCAGTATATCATCTGTATATACTTCCCCGATAATTTCTGACAGAATGTTTAAAGCTTCTCTAAAATCTTCAGCAACATATTCAAGTGGAGTGTTTTGATAAGTGTTTAGAATATTTTCCAGACTTTTTTCAACTTTTGAAAGAGCTGAAACATATCTTTCATTATCTATAAAAAACTCAATATTTTCATTTTCACAAAAATTTTCCAAACATATATTATTATTAATAAATTCTTCAAACCTGTCATAATTAAAACCTGTTTTAAGTGAAATATTGATAACATTTTCTCCAGGAAAATCTTTTTCAGAAATTTTAGAACCAACATCTGCTTTATTAATTAAAATTAATTTTTTTCTATCTTTTATGGATTGATATATATCTTTGTCTTCTTCTGTAAGATTTTTTGCACCATCAAGCATGAAAATTATAAAATCAGCTTTTTCAGCATTTTCCCGGGTTCTTTTTATTCCTTCAGTTTCAATAATATCTTCACTATTTCTTAAACCAGCTGTATCTATAAAGCTGACTGTAATTCCATTTATCTGAGTTTTTTCTCTTAATATGTCTCTTGTTGTTCCTTCTATTTCGGTTACTATCGCTCTTTCTTCTCTTAAAACTGCATTTAACAGTGATGATTTGCCAGTGTTTGGTCTTCCGATTATTACAATTTTTATGCCATCAGAGAGTTTTTTAAATATATTGTAACTGTTTTTAATTTTTTTTATCTGGTTTAAAAATTTTTCAACTCTAATTTTAAGAAAATCTCCTGTTATTTCTTCAACCTCATCATCTGGAAAATCAATATAAGCTTCTACATAAGCATTAAGTTCTATTATTTCTTCTCGAATTTCCTTTATTTTGCGGCTGAAAATTCCGTCCATAATTTTAAGAGAATTATCAGCAAGCATATTATTTGTTGCATTTATAAGTGAATTTACTCCTTCTGCCTGAGCTAAATCAAGTTTTCCATTTAAAAAAGCCCTTCTGGTAAACTCCCCTTTAGTGGCAGCTCTTGCTCCGTATTCAAGTATGGTTGAATAAATTCTGCTGTAGGCTGTAAAACCACCATGACAATGTATTTCTGCCATATCTTCACCTGTATAACTCAGAGGTTTTTTAAAAAAAACAACAAGAGCCTTATCAATAATATTTTTATTATTATCAAAAATATTTCTAAGATACATTTGATTAGGTTTTTTTATTTTTGTGTCTGTCATGAGATTGATTATTTCAAGACTTTTTTCACCAGATATTCTGATAATAGAAATAGCGGAACCAGCTGGTGAAGTTGCCGGTGCCGCTATTGTATGAACAAACTCTCTCATTTTTTCTTAGCTGATAAAACTATTTTTCTGTAGGGTTCCTGACCTTTAGAAAATGTTGAAATATGTGGATCATTTTTAAAAGTCATGTGAATCATTTTTCTTTCTCTTGCTGTCATTGGATTCATTTCCATTGATTTACCTGAAATTATTACTTTTTCAGCCATCTGACTTGCAAGTTTTTCCAGTTTTCTTAATTTTTCCTGTCTGTAATTTTCAACGTCAATATAAATAATAAACTTTGAGTTATCTTCCGAAGAAATTTTTTTATTTACATAAACTCTGACAAGATATTCTATTGAATTAAGAGTTTTTCCAAACTTTCCAATCAGTTTTCTCTTAAGTTCCATTGGAACTTTAAGATTAATATTAAGTTCTTTATTATTATCAAAAACTTCAATATCATAATTTTCTATTCCCATATTATCAAAAAAACCTATTAAATATTCTTTTGCATAAAAAATATGAGGTTTTTTTAATCCAACTTCAACAACAGCATTTTTTCCACCAAACCCAAAAAGACCTTTTGTTTCTTCTTCAATAATAGAAATTTCCAGTAAATCTCTATCCCCTACCCCAAAATGTTTCATTGATTCTTTTATTGCATCTTCATATGTTTTGCCTTCAAACTTTTTTTTCATTTACTTTTTCCCTCCGTAAACGTGCTTATTAACATATTTTTGCTGGAAATAGGACAGAATGTTTGAAATAAACCAGTAAACCAGCACTCCTGATGGTAAACTCAGTGTAATTACAAACATCATCACAGGCATCATTACCATCATCTGACTCTGTCCTGGAGCAGACTGATTCACCTGCATTGATTTCTGCTGATAATACATACTTACTGCAATTAGAATAGGTAAAATATACATCACATCAGGTTTAGATAAATCTGTAAGCCATAAAAATGAAGCTCCCTTAATTTCGATAGAAGTCCTCAGCATTGTAAAAAGAGCAAAAAGTATAGGGATCTGAAGAAGCATTGGAAGACACCCACCAAAAGGATTCATATTGTGTTTTTTATAAAGCTCCATTATTTCTGCATTCATTTTCTGTGGATTGTCTTTATACTTTGCTTTTATAGCATTCATTTCAGGCTGAACTTTCTGCATTTTTGCCATTGATTTTGCCTGAGATATATTGAAGGGATGTAATAAAATTCTCAAAATTACAGTGAGAAGTATTATACTG
>JBAZDD010000339.1:0-2653 GCA_041654635.1 Candidatus Muiribacteriota bacterium | reverse complement strand
AATCATGACATTGACGATGCAGTTTCAATGAAAATGATAAGTTACAGAGACTTTCCTAAAGACTGTCTTGATGTTCTTGGTAAAAGTCATGGAAAAAGAATTAATACAATGGTTAAATCTGTGATTGAATATTGTATAGAAAATAAAAAAATCGGCATGGCTGATGAAATGATTAATGTAACAAACAAACTCAGAAAATTCATGTTTGAAAATGTTTATCTTATAGCTGATGAATATAAGGGTAGCAGAAAAGCCTATGATATACTGAACATTATCTGGGATTATTATTTTAAAAATTTTAAAAAATTGAAAAAAGATTTTAATATAAAAAAAGAATATGATACTGAAGAAAAAATTCTTATGGATAAAATATCAGCTCTGACAGATAAAGAAGCATGGATTGTTTATGAGAGAATAAAGTGAAAATAATTCCTCAGACATTAATAATTGAGCTTACGAATTTCTGTAACTTTAACTGTCTGATGTGTACTGTCAGAAGAAACAATCCTTCCTTCATGGATAAAAAACTGTTTTTAAATATTCTTGACCAGATATGGAATGATGATTTGAATTTTGATATATTTCTTCCATTTTTCAGAGGTGAATCGTTACTCCACCCCCAGTTCAGAGAGTTCATGGAAATATTTTTAAAAAAAAATAATCAGAAAAAACTTATTCAATCCTGTGGAATTGATACAAACGGAAGCATGTTGACAGAGGAAAATTCAGATTTTATTCTGAAAAACGATTTGTTTTCTTTTATAACATTCTCATGTGATGCAATAAATCCTGAAACATATTCTCAAATCAGAAAAAATGGAAATATTGCTCTGTTAATTGAAAATATAAAATATTTTATTAAAAAAAGAAAAAAATTAAACAAAAATTATCCTACGATCACTCTTCAATACATTGTAATGAATGAAAATATTGATGAAATAGATAAATTTATATATTTCTGGCAGAGATTTTTCAAAGAAAATAATATTGAACTTTTTTTAAAATATGATTATGACAAACCTGAAGAAAGCATGGGAAAGGATGCAATTTTCATTAGAAAAATTAATGATTTTCCGGGCGGGAAAAAGCAGTCAGAATATGATAGAATATACAAAGAGACAATAAAAAAACTTTTTAAAACTGAAGTGCTGACTGAAAATAAAATTGAAATTTGTGGAGGTCCCTTTACTCATACAGTAATTTCACATAACGGGCTGGTTTTTCCATGTTGCTTTGATACTGAAGACAGACTTTTAATAGGGGATTTAAGAAAAGAAAAATTGAAAAATATAATTAGTGGTGAAAAACTTTTTGAACTTAGAAAGCAGCACGCAGAACTGAGAAAAAATGAAAATGAAATATGTAGAGATTGTCCGGGGCAGGTTTTTCCAGTGTTTGATAAAAAACATTGCGGCTTTTTAAAGGATTATTTTAATTTATGAAAAAATATGTTCTTTTTTTATTATGTTTTCTCATTATAACAGTATCAGGTTCAGATTTGATTAATGTTTCAATTGAGTTTACAAAGGATAATTCTGATAATTCAATTTATGAATTTCATGCTGCTTGGGGTGATAATATTCGAGAAAAGTTATTATTTGAAAATAATTTCTTTTCTTTTTCAGATAAATTACAGCCAGGCATTCCTTATGTTTTTACTGTTTACAGAGATGGGAAAATCTGGATTGAAGAAAAATTTCTACCTGAAAAAGATTTTTCGTATAAGGAAAATTTATCTGAAAAAACTATAAAAATCATTTTAAAAGATATGATTTTTGAAACCTCTTTCAGAGTGATTGATAAAATTAATGAAACAATAATAAATCTTACAGAAAATAATTCTGATATGGAATATGTCGCCTCTGTTAATCATGAAGGGGTTGATATAGAAATTTCAAATGATAAATATATTTTTTATTTGAAGTTTTCAGATGAGCTTGAAAAAAAACATACTGAGTTTAATATTTCACTGAAAGATTTTTATTTGAAAAACTCGGTTGACGGTGAAATAAAACTTATAATGCCCTCATTTAATTATCCGAATACGCTTGACATTGTGGATAAATATTCTGGAGAAAAAGTAATTGAAAATATGATTTTATCAGAAGGTGAAAATATTATAACTCTTCCTTATCCAAGTTATTATGAGTTTATAATAAAAGAAGAAGGAAGACTGATTTATTCTTTTGATATTCATCGAAATAATTATACTCTGAAAAAAGCAGAAGTTTCAGGCGTTGATTATATGGATGATATAAATAATCTTTATTATTCTCTGGATGGAATGAATAAAAAAAATCCTGTTTTATTCAGTTATATTCCCGGACCATTTTATTATACGGAAAGACCTTTTATTGAATTTATAAGAAATGATGAAACTGTATGTAAAAAATATTTTGACAAAGTATTTAATTCAAGCCCGGTTGTAAAACCAGGATATGCTCAGATTCTTTTTAAAATAAAATGGCAAAGGGAAAAAGTTTTTCTTAAAAAGAATTTTGACTTTTTTGGAAATATTGTTTCACAACCTGAATTTGTTGAAATGTTTAAAAAAGATGGTATATATCATCTCGGAGTTTTTATTAAACCACAGCAGAGTAATAATTTCAAAGATTACAAAGTATGGTTTACAGATGAAAATGGTGCTGAATCG
>JBAZDD010000338.1:0-2664 GCA_041654635.1 Candidatus Muiribacteriota bacterium | reverse complement strand
TATTGTCAATATTGAGCTCTTATATATCAGACTGTATGAATTCATGTTTTTTTTATTAGATAACTGAAGGGTAAACTGATCAAAACTTTCTACAGTTCCTTTGTAAATGGTTCCATTTTTTAAAAATACTGTAAGCGGTATTTTCTTTTTTCTTGCCGAATTTATAATATGGTCCTGTATTTTTGTTGAAAAAACTTTATCAGTCATTTAAGCCCCTCCACAATCCATTATAATGATTATTGTTTGTATTATTTAAAAGAAAATTAACAAAAACAGGGTCTGCCTGATATCTGATTGCTTCTTCAAAAGAGCGCATTGCTTCTTTAGGCATTCCCATTTTACCATATATATCACCCTGTTTCTGATACAGCTCTCCACGCTCAGGTTGAAGTTCAAGAGCTTTTTTTATGTAAAAAAGAGCCTGTTTATAATTTTTCTGACTGTAAAACACACTTGATATCTGGAAAAATATATTTTCATCCTGAACATAAGAAAAAGTATTTATTACCTGAGATAATTCCTGAGTTTCTCTATTGAATTTTTTTTCATCATCGCAGTAATCCATTACAATTACATATTTTCCTTTAACCGTAAGATATTGTTTATACTGCATTTTTATTTCCTGACCAATCCTTGTAAAAACAAAATTATTTGAATTTCTCCAGTAGAATTTAATGTCATTAATTGTTTCAATACCTTCTTCATATCCAATATAAAGTTTGAAATTTTCAATAAAAAATTCCTTTGCAAAATCTATAAATTTATTATTGTTATTCATAACTCCTTCTGGAAGATTTTCAAATGGACCATAAACAAAAAGTCGGAATTTCTGATCTTCTGGGGAGAAATCTGAAGTTTTAGCTATTGTAATAAGTGGTTTTGTATCTAATGGATTTTCAACAAAAAACCATTTATCTGAAGGTTTTTTTATCGAAACCTGATATTTATAATTGTTATAAAAATCACCATTAATTCCAGTTACAACCTGGGTAATAAGAATAGCTTCAATGTCTTTTAAATAAACATCAATAATCTCTTCAACCATTTTGGTTTTACCAAGAACATTTACAACAAATAATCCTCGACTGCGACGATATTCCATAATTTCGCCAATAATAAGTCTGCCGTTTTTAAGAATAATTGTTTCAGAAAATACAGGAATACAAATTGTCAGGATTAATAAAAATATAATAAAAAAATTCCTACTTTTCATTCTCTTACTCACTGTTTCTTATTTATCTTACTTAGGGGTCAAGTCTCAACATTACGACATTTTTACAAATGTGCGAATGATCGAGAGCTTGACCCCGATTCTTACTCACTGCTTTTTTGGCTGAACTTATCAAGTAGTTTAAAATAATTTTTGCACTGCAATTCTTTAATTTCATTAAGAAATTGTTTATCACCTGTCATGCAGTAAAGCTTATTAAGACAGTTTATTGCTTTTTCTTCCTGTCCATTTTTTTTGTAAATATTTTTAATATCTACATAGCTTGATACATTTTTTGGTGCTGTTTTTAAACGTGTTTTAAAACTTTCAGTAAATTCCTTCATGTTATCCCCTCTCTGGACTTCGCTATCACGAAGTGTAATGTTACCTTACGGCAACATGTGATGACTTTCAGCCATGTAAAGACACCTAAACGGTGTCAGTCAAGTTTTCTAAAGAAAACAGTTTCTTAAAATAACTCTGTCAGGTCAATATTTTCTTCTGCAAGCTCAGCCATTATTTGGTAAACATTATTATTATTCATATATTCCACTATGCTTTCTTTCAGTTCGTCTTTTCTTGTCACAAGCTGAATATATGCCATTTCTGACTCATATTTTCCATCCAGAGTTCTGCTTCTTTCCATTATAGCATTTCTATATGAATCATACTGATAAATCATTGATTTAAAAACATTTTTACCGGTAACTTTTGCTAAAGCTGCGTATGCATCAATTCTTCCATGACCATACTGATTATCCGGTCCAGCGGTTCCAAGGTCTAATGCAGTTTCTTTTAAAACTGATTTTATTTTTTCAATTGTAAGTGAAGGGTCAGCTTCAAGTAATAGTGCTATTACACCAGTAGCGTTTGGTGAAGCCATTGACGTACCGTCAATTCCTGCTAATTTTTCGCCATAATATGAAATAACGCTAACGCCAGGTGCCATTACTTCGGGTTTAATATAATCAACACCATCCCAGCTTGCAGGTCCGATACTTGAAAAACTTGCTTTAGCATCATTATTATTGACAGCACCTATTGCAAATATTTCAGGGAAATCTGCCGGTGAGCCTACTTTGTTCCCAGAGTTTCCAGCTGCAAATACAAGCATGGTTCCAGTTTTCTGAATGTTGGCAAGTGGTTCTCTCAATTCTGGTATTGATACACTTGCACCAAGTGAAGCATTTATTACTCTTGCACCATCTTTTGTGTAAGGATTACCATCAGGGTCTGCCATCCATTCTAATCCAGTAATTACATCATCAAAAGATATTTTTCCATCATCATCCATACATTTTGCAAAATAAAGCATAGCTTCTGGTGCTACACCGATTTTTCCTTTAAATGTTCCAACTTTATTCCACCACATTCCCCAGACAAGAGAATATAAATCATCGTCAACTTCGCCACCTAAAACTGTTCCCGCAACATGAGTTCCATGTCCATTTGTA
>JBAZDD010000337.1:0-2683 GCA_041654635.1 Candidatus Muiribacteriota bacterium | reverse complement strand
TAAACAAGACATATGCCAAGTCTTTAAAGCTTAGACTTGACCGAAGGTCAATTACTTGTTCACAGGTGCTTGCAGCTGTGAATAATAACTTGATTTTTAAAAAAATCAATAACTTGTTTCGTTAGAAACAATAACTGTTCTCAAGCAAAAACCATTCCAAAATTTTTTCACTAATTAATGGGATTTATGATTTGCTAATGTGTTTCAAATTGATATTGATGTTTACTTTTAAGAAATTGCGTAGCAAGTTGCTTCGCAAATGAATTTCCTTATTATACATTTATATTTTTTTTTAAATATGATAAAATGTATTCAAGAATTTAATTATCCCGGTTGGCTTTAATTATTATGAATGAAAAAAATTTATATGATCTAATTTCTAAAGGTGAAAACATTTCTATTGAATTTAAGTCTTGTCAAAAAGATTTAAATAAGGATGTTTTTGAAACTGTTTGCTCATTTTTAAACAGAAATGGAGGACATCTTTTTCTAGGCGTTGAAGATTCTGGAGAAATTTCTGGAATAGATAACAATAATATTAAAAAAATAATCGACAATTTTATTACCTCTGTAAATAACCCTCAAAAAATATTTCCACCGGTTTATTTATATCCTCAAATATTAATAATAAAAAATAAATATATAATTTACATTTTTGTCCCAGAGAGCTCTCAAGTGCATAATCATAAAGGTCAAATTTTCGATAGAAATGACCACGGTGATATTAACATATCTAAAAATTATTCCTTAATTTCTGATTTATATTTGAGAAAACAAACTTTTTATTCAGAAAACACAATCTATCCTTTTGCTCAAATTAATGATTTTAGAATGGATTTAATCGAATATGTTATTGAACAAGCAAACAGAAATTTTAATACTTTAAAAAATCACCCTTGGAAAAATTTAAATCACATGGATTTTTTAAAAAGCTCTCAATTATTTAAAAAAGATTTTAAAACTGGAAAAGAGGGTTTTACGTTAGCATCCATTCTATTATTTGGTAAAGATGAAACTATTCTTAATGTTCTGCCTTTTTATCGTACTGATGCAATTTTAAGATCAAATAATATTGAAAGATATGATGACAGAGATGATATAAGAACAAATTTAATTGAAACCTATACCAGATTAATAAGTTTTGTTAAAAAACACTTACCGGATCCATTTTTTTTAGAAAAAGATATTAGAATTAGTTTAAGAGATATAATTTTTCGTGAAGCGGTATCTAATTTTATTATTCATCGTGAATTCACCAATGCTTATCCAGCAAAAATGATTATTGAAAAAAATAAGGTTTTATTTGAAAATTCAAATAGACCACATGGATTTGGTGATATTACTCCAACAAACTTTACCCCTTATCCTAAAAACCCTCTGATTGCAAGAGTTTTCAAAGAAATCGGATTAGTTGACGAACTTGGTTCTGGTGTAAGGAATTTATTTAAATATACAAAAAATTATTCAAATGGGAATAATCCAATTATGATAGAAGCTGATATTTTTAAACTTATAATCCCATTCAAAAATTTTACCGAGCAAGCTACCGCGGAAGTTACCGAGCAAGCTACCGCGGAAGTTACCGAGCAAGCTATTATCAACTTTTGCAAATCTCCAAAATCAGCTACTGAAATAATGGAATTTATGAACCTTAAGCATAGAGAACATTTTCGTAAAGAAATATTACTTCCGTTATTGGAAAAAGAATTATTATTCATGACTGTTCCTGACAAACCAAAAAGTCCTAAACAAAAGTATTGTTCAATTAAATATTTTTAAAAATTTCATTTTTAAAAATAGTGAGAGCAACTTCGTTGCGTATAGAGTGCCTGTGGCACGTATAGTACTCGTTTCACTCGTGATAGAGCAAGCTTTGCTTGCGTTTAAGTTATGTTATTGTTTGTTTTCAACAAACAAGTTATTAATGCTTCGCATCAAGTTATTGCTTAAACTTCGTTTAACCAAGTTATTGTTTACAAAGTAAACAAGATATTAGCCAAGTCTTTAAAGCTTAGACTTGACCGAAGGTCAATTACTTGTTCACAGGTGCTTGCGACTGTGAATAATAACTTGATTTTTTTAAAAATCAATAACTTGTTTCGTTAGAAACAATAACTGTTTTAACGGTTCCTGCTTTTAATAACTTTATTAGTTTTTATTTTTCCTACAATAATTCATTGCTTTTTTACTATATTCTTTAATAGAAAGCTCTTCATCATTTAAATTTTCTTGTTGCCACAATGTATAATCAAATGGTTCTTTTAGTAATAAAGAAATAAATCTTTCAGTATCAAATTTACCAAGTTTTTCTGTTAAAATTTTTATTCCTTCATTTTTTATAACTGTATCGGATTTCACTTTTCCTCCATATTTCTAATAAATTCTACTGGATTTAATATTTTTACGCCTTCAATTTCAGTTTTAACAAGTTTATTATCTGTTGTGATAAAACAATCTATATTATGTTTTTTTGCACAAGCTAAATGAAGAGCATCTTTAGTTTTAATATTTAATTTTTGAATTTTTTCAGCTTCTTTAATAATTTCAACACTCTCTTCAATATAGCAATCGGCTATACTTTTCCATTGAAGTATTATATTTTTTCTATAATCAAATGGATTAAAATGATTTTCATACTCTAAAATATATGACCAGGCTAATTTATATTTTTTTTGTAATATTT
>JBAZDD010000336.1:0-2696 GCA_041654635.1 Candidatus Muiribacteriota bacterium | reverse complement strand
TAGGTTTATGTTACAGTTTCAGAAATAATGATGCCAATATAATACCTTATGAAACAATAAAAAATTACCTGACAAATTTTAATACAGGTAATTATAGAGGATTTCCAGCAAATTATTTCAGCAGAACGCTCATGAATGATATAAATCTTAGAAAATATCTGAAATTCCCTGATGAATTATCAGGAGTTATGATTGGAAATTATCTTTCTCAAATGCCTTATGCTTCATTTTTTAAACAGTATGATATTTTACTTTCGGTAGATGGATTTAATATTGACAACGCTGGACTTGTAACAACTGAAAAATATGGAAAAATCGCTTTTAATGTTATTTTAAACCTGAATAAAAAACCAGGTGAATCAGTAAATGTTGAAATATTCAGAAATGGAAAAGTTGAAAAACATAAACTGAAACTGGAAAGTTATGATAAAGACAGTTATCTGATACCAGAACATTTAATTGATAAAAGAACAAATTTCATTGTATATGGTGGGTTACTTATATCTGAACTTACAAAAAGTTTTCTTCAAGAATACGGAAGCGAATGGGTAAAAAGAGGTCCAGTATCTCTTGTTAAAACCTATTATGATTTTTTTATGAAAAAATCACCCGATAAAAACAGAATTGTAGTTGTAAGACAAGTTTTTCCTCATGATATAAACAGAGGATATCAGCATATAAGAAACCAGGTTATTTCAACAATAAATGGAATTAAAATCAAAGACATAAGTGATGTGGAGAAAGCTTTATCTCTTGATGTTGAATATGATGTGTTTGAATTTGAAAAAACAGCGTTTAAAGTAGTATTTGACAGAGAAGAAGTATCAAAAATAAATCACAAAATTGAAGAAACATATACAATAACAGAGAGTCGTTTTATAGAAGCGCGATAGAAGCGGGGATGAAGCTTAAGAGCGTAATCAGTGATGAGTAATGAGTGATCCGAAAAAGCTTTAACTGTTGACCATAGTCAACTTTACTGTCATCGAAGATGACTTTACACGACTGAAAGTCGTTACATGTTACCGAAAGGTAACATTACACGAGCGTTAGCGAGTAAAAAGGAGCATTTATATGAATTTAGTGGAATTTATCAGACAGAATACTGAGTTGAAAGAAAAACAGGTTGATACAGTTGTCAGTCTTCTTGACGAAGGAAATACCATACCTTTTATAGCACGATACAGAAAAGATAAAACAGATAATCTTGATGAAGTCGGGGTAAAAACAGTAAAAGATAAACTTGAATATTTCAGAGAAATTCAGGACAGAAAACAGACAGTTATCAATACTATCACCGAGCTTGGAAAAATGACAGATGAGCTTATGAATAAAATTACAAACACTTTTGATAAATTACAACTTGAAGATTTATACGCTCCTTATAAACCTAAAAAAACTACAAGAGCAGCCAAAGCTAAAGAAGCTGGACTTGAAAAACTTACCGGAATAATTCTTAATCCAGCGTTAAGAGCAGGTAATATTGAAGAAATAGTCACCCCCTTTATAAACGCAGAAAAAGGATATGATACAGTTGAAAAAACAATAAATGGTGCATGTGATATTATTGCTGAAAATATCGCTGACAATGCTGATATTAAAGGATTTATAAGAAACAGCATGCTTAACTTCGGTAATTTAAGTTCAAAAGTAAAAAAAGGTAAAGAAGAAGAAGGTGCAAAATATCAGAATTATTTTGAATTTTCTGAAAAAGTTAAATACATACCATCTCATAGAATACTTGCAATATTCAGAGGTGAAAATGAAAAAATACTCTCAGTATCAGTTGATGGTGATGATGAAAAATTTGTTGAATATATCAAAAGAAATAATAAAAATTTCTCACCTCTATTTAGTGAATATGTTAACAATGCAATGGAAGACAGTTATAAAAGGCTTATAAAACCTTCTATTTCAAACGAAATCAGAAAAATTCTTAAAGAAAGAGCTGATTTTGAATCAGTCAAAGTTTTTTCTGATAATCTTCGAGCTCTGCTAATGTCAGCACCTTTAGGAACAAAAAAAGTGCTTGCTGTTGACCCAGGAATTAGAACAGGAGCAAAACTTGCAGTTATATCAGAAACAGGAGATTTTCTTGAACATACAGTATTGTACTGGAATACCAATAATCCAGCTGAAGAAAAAAAAGTTCTTGGACTTATTTCAAAATATGAAATAACACATATAGGTGTTGGGAATGGAACAGGTGGTCGTGAACTTAGAGAATATTTTTTACAAAGTTTCAAAAAAAATAATATGAAAAATATGAATGTAATTATGGTGAATGAATCAGGAGCTTCAATTTATTCCGCTTCAGATTCAGCAAGGGAAGAATTCGGAGAGCTGGATTTAACAGTAAGAGGTGCAATAAGCATTGGAAGAAGATTGCAAGACCCACTTGCTGAACTTGTCAAAATTACACCTGAAAGTATAGGAGTAGGACAGTATCAGCATGATGTTGATAACAGTCTGTTAAAAAAAGAATTGAAAGAAACAGTTGAATTCTGTGTTAATAAAGTCGGAGTTAATCTGAATACAGCAAGTAAAGAATTGTTATCTTATGTTTCAGGTGTTTCAGCAAAAATAGCTAAAAATATTATAGAATACAGAGAAAAAAATGGAATGTTCAAATCCCGTAAAGAAATAAAAAAAGTTACTGGACTAGGACCAAAAGCTTTTGAACAGGCTGCTGGATT
>JBAZDD010000335.1:0-2705 GCA_041654635.1 Candidatus Muiribacteriota bacterium | reverse complement strand
GTTCTGCCCCTACAAAAACTTGAAAGCAATGGACCCCGGCATAAAACATCGCCGGGGCGACAGCAAAAAAAATATAAACATTACGAAAAAAACTTCATTGAGAATTGCTGACACTATTACCATGAATGAAAAATTTTTAAAAAAGTATTAGAGGTTTCTTATCAGGAATATGTTCCAGATACTCAGTTTTTTCGTGGAAGAATATGGACAGAATTACCTTCTTATTGGATTGTATTGAAATTTCACATTATGATATTGCTTCATTAAAATATGGTTATAAACTCAAATGAAGCCCCTGATGGGAATCCTTTATCGGTTAATCGATATTCTTGTGAAATCGCAAAACTAAACAGGATTATTTATGAAGAAGCAATACTAAAGTAGAATTACTTCTTCATAAATATTAAGTGTTTTCTGCAAGTTTTTAATTTCTAAGTTTTTTTACTGGTATCCAAATTTCGCTATAAGCGAAATTATGTTTATCAGGATGCATTTTGGTAAATGAAAATGTGGGTGCTTTTATTAATTCATAGTAGGATGAAGGAATCCATTCTGAGTAAATTCTTGCCATTGTAGTTTGAAGTGTTGATGGAAATTCTCCTTCATTAGGGAAAATTGCCCATGTATATGAAGGTATTTTTAAAATTTCTAAACAATTTTTAATATTATTCTCGGTCGTGAGAACGCCGATCATGTGAGTTAAAAATCCTTCTTCTTTCTTAAAATCTGAATCTGAATCATATGAAGCATTGATTATTTCAAAAGGTTCAATATTCTGAAGTTTATGCATTTCTTTTTTTTGTTCTTCAGTGATACTTTTAGCAAGTTTAACAATTTCGTTATTAATTCCATTATATTGCATAGGAACACGCTTACTTACCCCAACAATATTGAATTCAGGTTTTTGTTCAATTCTAAAATTCATATAAATTCCTCCTTTTATTGTAATTGCAAATGAAAATTTTGGAAATGATTGACTTATCCCATTTTTTGATACGTCAGATGGTAAAATTCCACTCCATTTTTTAAAAGCTCTCGTAAAACCATCCATAGATTTATATCCATATTTAAAAGCCACTTCTGTAACTTTTTCTTTGTTTAATAAATCCATACTCGCTGACGATAGTTTCCTGTATCGAATATATTCATTAATGGTCATCCCAGTTAAATAAAAGAATATTTGTTTAAAATGATATTCAGATACATTAGCATATTCGGATATATTTTCCATTGTAAAATTATCATCTGACAAATGTTTTTCAATATAGTTTATTACTTGATTTAATTCCCTTAACATTTTCCTTCTCCTTTCATTATTAAAATTATATCACACTAAATTGTTTGATTGCTCGACTTTTTTAAAAAAATTTAGTCGAATATTTAAAAAAAAATTTTTATATAATTGTTTTATTAATCTTGAATAAAATCAGTAATTTATATAGAATGGTAATTAACGATTAAATAAGGAGGATTTGATGAAAAAATTAATCAAAAACAATATACATTGGGTTGGAAAGGTTGACTGGGAACTTAGAAAATTTCATGGTGACGAATTTACAACTAACAGTGGTTCAACATATAATTCTTATCTTATTCAGGAAGAAAAAACAGTTCTTATTGATACAGTGTGGCTTCCTTATGCAAAAGAATTTGTTGATAATCTTGCTTCTGAAATAGATTTGAAAAAAATTGACTATATAATTGCCAATCACGGTGAGGTTGATCACAGTGGTGGTCTTGTTGAACTTATGAAGTATATCCCGGAAACCCCAATATACTGCACAGCAAATGCTGTAAAATCACTGAAAGGTCAATATCATCAGGAATGGAATTTTAAAGTTGTAAAAACTGGTGATAAAATTGATATCGGTAACGGAAAGGAACTGATTTTTGTTGAAATGCCTATGCTTCATTGGCCAGACAGCATGGCAACATATATGACAAAAGATAATGTTCTTTTTTCAAATGACGCTTTTGGTCAGCATTATGGAACCGAAAATCTTTTTAATGATCTTGTTGATGAGTGTACATTATACAAAGAAGCTATTAAATATTATGCAAACATTTTAACTCCATTTTCTGCAATGTTAACAAGAAAACTTGGTGAAATAACCGCTTTAAATCTTCCAATTGACATTATCGCAACAAGTCATGGTGTAATATGGCGTGATAATCCAATGCAGATTGTTGAGAAATATGCTGCATGGGCTAATGATTATCAGGAAAATCAGGTAACAATCGTTTATGACACTATGTGGAATGGCACAAAAAGAATGGCTGAAAAAATTGCCGAAGGTATTAAACTGAAATCTTCTGATACTGAAGTTAAACTGTTTAATCTTCCAAAATCTGATATTAATGATGTTATAACTGAAGTTTTTAAATCAAAAGCTGTTTTACTTGGTTCACCTACTATTAACAGAAGTATTTTACATTCAATTGCTGGATTTGTTCATTTTATGGCTGAAATGAAATTCAAAAATAAGAAAGCTGCTGCATTTGGATGTTATGGATGGAGTGGCGAAAGTGTTAAAGTTTTAAATGAGGAATTAACTAAAGCAGGGTTTGAAGTTATTGACGAAGGATTAAGAAATATGTGGAATCCTGATGAAAATAAATTAGCTGAATGTGTTGAATTTGGTAAAAAAATGTGTTAATTTTTGACCAAATATGATAAACATAAAAAATGCATTATTAATAATGTT
>JBAZDD010000334.1:0-2706 GCA_041654635.1 Candidatus Muiribacteriota bacterium | reverse complement strand
CGAAGAACCTATTGAAGAACGCGATAGTAACGCGGATGAAACGGGAATGGAACGGGAAGAACCTATTGAAGAACGCGAAAGTAACGCGGATGAAACGGGAATGGAGCGCGAAGAAATCCAAGAAACTCAAGAACCAGAAGAACCTATTGAAGAACGTGAAGAAGCCGAACAACCTACCGCCCCTCAAAAAAATAAACATGGGGTCGAATTGATGACAGAAGAAGAAATCAGAAACCTTCTCGGCGATGATGAATACCTGAAAACCCGTGTAGATAAAAAGTAATTAGGGAGGGAACAGGTAAAATAATATATTAACTATAATCCATTCAATTACCGAAAAAAAACTATCAGATATTTAGCAACCGGAGGTTAATGAATGGAAGGTATTTTAAATAACAACAAAATCATTCACATGGCGGAATTATTCAAAACAGAAGAACAGATAGAAAAAGTTTACAGAATAGATGTTAAAACAAATTCAGTTAATCTCCTTTACGAACCAGAGCTCTTAAACCTTATACTCACAGAAATTAAATTAAGAAGTCTTATTCTTGATGAAATAAATATATATGCATTCTGCATACTGCCTTTTCATGTATCTCTTGTAATAAGCATGAAAGAGGGAGAAGGCGAAATCGATAAATGGGTAAAAAAATTCAAAGCTTATATCACAAGAAACTCATCAAATAAAAAACTGTGGAAACCAAAATTCGGATTTGAAAAAATCGACCTCAATATGTTAAATTTTATTTGCAGTGAAGTAGTAAAACAGCCGGAGAGTTTAGGACTTGTTGAGAATTGGTGTGACTACAGTTTGTCATTTAAAATTTAGGTTTGTATTATTAATAATAACATTATTATTTAGTCAAATAATTTTTTCATTAAATCTTCAAAATGATGAAATTAAAGAATTTCTTGACAGAAATAATATAAAAACCTATTCAAAAAAACCAAAATTTGAAAACAAAGATATTTTCAAAGCAGAATCTGAAAATATTAAAAACCTAATAATTATTCATTCTTTAAATATTGAATCCATACTTGATGGATATGGCGGTAAAATAGACTTAATAGCACTTATGGATGAAGAATTAAAGATTAAAGATATTCAGATTATTTCTCACAATGAAACCCCTTCATTTTATAATTTTGTAGTAGAAAAAAATGAATATTTAAAAAAATTTACTGGATTGAATAAATCTGAAGATATTATGAATGTTGATGCAGTCACAAGGGCAACAGTGACTTCTGAAGCATTAAAAGTAAGACTTACTCAATTAATAGATATGTATAATCAGGTTTCTACAGAATATCAAAAATCAAAAATAGAAAATTTAATAAAAATAACTGGATTTTTATTAATATTCACAGCTTTTATCTCAAGCTTTTTTTATAATAATATTTCAAGAAAATTTGTACTATTTGCATTATTTCTTATATCATTTAAACTCGGATTTCTCCAATATTCGTTTTCTGAATTATATAATAATATTGCAGGTGGGATATTTTTCAAATCAGTGTTTTTAATTATTCTCACTCTAATAGCAGGACGTTTTTACTGTGGATATGTTTGTCCATTTGGATTTATTCAGGAAGTAATATCAAAATTTTCAGGAAAAAAACATAATGTGAAAATTTGGCTAAGTTATTTTTTACCAGCAGTTTTTACAATTTATCTTATAACCGCATACTCGAATACTCGCTTAAACGAGTATTCTAATGTTGAAATATTAAGTTCATACAGAATTGCAGAAACAAATATCATTTTATTAATTTTACTTGTAGTGATTTTGGTATTAAGTTATTTTATACCAAGAATATATTGTATTTATATTTGTCCCCTTGGTTTTTTGCTTGGATTGTTAAGAAAAATAAGCTATTTTAAAACAAAACTCCCTTCTAGCTGTGTAAACTGCATGTTATGTGAAAAAGAGTGTCCAACAGGTGCTATAGTAAAAAAAGAAGGTAAAGTTGTTATAGAAGGGCAGATTTGTATTGACTGTCGTAATTGTGTTAAAAATTGTAAATTTGAAAAAAAATAAATTTTCTGATAAATTTAGCTAACTAAAATTAATGAGGTGTTTTCGATGATAGTCAGAATTGACAATAATGTATGTATAAGATGTGGGAAATGTTTTGAAATCTGTCCAGTAGAGGCTGTAAAAAAAACGAATGATTTATATTCTATTGACAATTCTGTTTGTATAAACTGTCTTGCCTGTGAGCGTGAATGTCCAGCTCAGGCTGTAATATGGGAACAGTCGGATGCAAGTGATTTAAATGATAAATTAGATAAGTTTACTCAGGAAAATGTTACAGAAAAATCAAATTTAGATAATGACTGCTGTTCAAATAAATCCTTATGTGTTATAGATGAAATACTAAATTCACTCACAAAAGAAGAAAAAAAAGAATTGAAAAAAACTCTTAGATTTATTGTTGAAGACACCATTGCTCCAAAAATCGAAAAACTTTTTCTTCTTTTTCTTGATGGAATCGAAAGAATTACTACTTGCAATAAAAAATAACTTATAGTAATATATTGTTATGATATATTTTAATGATGACGAATTAAAAAATGATGATATACTTGATTTAGATATTGATGAAGAATTTGATCTTGATTTAGATATTGATGATATTGACCTTGATGATGATATTTCACCTGCTAAATCTTCTGCTGATAATTCCCAGGCTGTTTCAACA
>JBAZDD010000333.1:0-2706 GCA_041654635.1 Candidatus Muiribacteriota bacterium | reverse complement strand
TTTAATTGATGGACCACCCTCAGACTGATATTTTCTGTTCGAAATAAAACCTAAAGCCTGACAAAAGTCCTCTTGATGTATTCGACTTATTTTATTAGATTCAAAAAAACGGTCATATCTATTTACTTCAAGAAATTTATAATCTTGTATTGTTTTCAAATCAACATCACAGACTGGAATATTTGATAAAGCTGCAAGTTTCATACAAAAAAACTCATTTTCAATTATTCCAGGAAAATTTAAATTATCAACTTTAATAATTGTTGTTGACGGATTTTCAAAATCAGGAAAAAAATAATTTTCATCTTTTTTTACAAGAGCAAATTTTTTCTGTGCACCAGCCAGAGAAAGCCTGTTATTATTATTCATCAATAAAGGAGCAATATTTTGATTTTTAATTAAATTTAATAAGTCATTTTCACTTAATTTTATAAGAGAATTGCTTTTAAAACTATCAAATTCGTAATCCTCTGGAAATAATGAAACAGCACCTGCACACTCAGAACCAACAGCTTCAATTAATTTATAAATATTATTTGGAGATATTTTTTTTAAATTACTAATTTTTAACCTGATATCTCCTTCTGGAAGAACATTTTCAAAAAAAGGCCGCGCATATTTATCTGAATAAATCTCTGAACTCACAGGAATTCTCATCGATAACCTTAAATTATAATCAACATTTTGATTATATTTAAATGACAATGCACCTGATTTTGTTTCTTTTAAAACTCCAATAAAGTTATTAAAAAGAAAAACTTTCAGAAAATTACTCATTAATTTTAACCTCTGGAATATTTATTCTCAATCCAAGCATTACCATAACATAAATAACTTTTCCAATCTGACAAGTTTCTTTTCCTTTTTCTATATCTACAATAAATCTTACACCTACATTACAAATACCAGCAAGCTGTTTTTGAGTAAAATTCATTTTTTTTCTAGTTTTTCTAATTAATTCACCAAGTTCTTTAACATTTTTAACAATCATTAAAAACCCCTTTTTTTACCGTTCGGTAAAAATATTATCTTTTTTTTAATTTTTTGTCAAAAAATTCCCGAACGGGATAATTAAAAAACTTCTTAAATTGATATTTTTTCCGTTTTTTCTCGCATTCATTCTAATAAGAAATCAATAATATTTTTATGTTTTATACTATGTTGGGAAAAATCCATTTTATCAAGAGACAAAACGAATTTAGGATAATTATCTTTTATAGAATTAAAAACTTCAAACTCCCGTTTGATAATTTTTTCATCTGCTAATAAATATGCTACCTGATAATAAACTCTTTCATTATTATTTAAAGCAATAAAATCCACTTCACCTTTTGGTGTTTTACCAACATAAACATCATAACCTCTGTGTAATAATTCATTAAAAATTATATTTTCAATCATAGGGCCTATATCCGCTTTCAATCCACTCTTTTTAATCTTTGCAAAACCCGGATCAGTCAAATAATATTTATCAGATCTGGTTAAAACTCTTTTTCCATAAATATCAAATCTAACCGCTTTATTCAAAAACAATGAAGAAGTAATATATTCAAGATAATGATAAATAGTTTCAACTGAAACACTTCTATTAGCACTTTTAAAAAAATTAGAAATAGATTTAGCAGAAAAAGTCTGCGAAGTATTAATAACTAAATATTCAATAATTCTATTTAAAATGTCAATATCTTTAATATTACTTCTTTGCATAATATCTCTTAAAACAATTGAATTATACAAATCATTCAGATAAACCCTTATCATTTCATCATTTTCCATCAAAAAACGCTGAGGCATACCTCCATAATTAAAGTAATCAAAAAAATGACCCTCGTTAACATTTTCTTTTTTAATATTTTTAATCTCACACATCTCTTTAAAAGAAAATGGCATTATCTTAAAACTTACATATCTTCCTGATAAATGTGTCGACAACTCTCCAGAAAGTAGTTTTCCATTAGAACCTGTTATAAATATACTACAATCAAAGGTTGCCCGGAATGAATTTATTGCTTTTTCAAAATTTTCCACATTTTGAATTTCATCAAATATTAAATAATATTTGAGCTTATTTTTAATTTTTTCTTTAATAAATTTATGTAAATCCATTTCATTTTTTATAAAAGAATAATCAAGATTTTCAAAATTTAAATAAATTATATTAGAATCCTCTATATTTTGCTCTTTTAATTCAAAAATTATCTGATTTAATAATGTTGATTTACCAGAACGTCTTACACCTGTAATAATTTTAATTAAATCTGAATTATAAAAAGGTCTTATTCTCTTTAGAAATGTTTCTCTTTTAATCATAACACCTCCTTTAACCTTATTCTATTATAACAAAATAATTTTTATTTTAATACTTTTTATTTCGATAGAGCGAAATAATTTGCATTTTTTGTTTTTTATTTCGATAGAACGAATTAAAATAAATTCTTATATTCACCATATCCAGTTTCATCCATTTTATCAAAAGGAATAAATTTTAAAGAAGCCGAATTAATACAATACCTTAATTTTTCAGGACCAGGACCGTCATTAAAAACATGACCCAGATGAGAATCAGAAGATTTGCTTCTAACTTCTGTACGAATCATATTAAAAGAAGTGTCTTTTTTTTCAACAATTTCAATATCATCAACAGGTTTTGTAAAAGATGGCCAGCCACAACCAGAATCAAATTTATCTAAAGAAGTAAAAAGAACC
>JBAZDD010000332.1:0-2721 GCA_041654635.1 Candidatus Muiribacteriota bacterium | reverse complement strand
TGTGTTTACAAAATTAAAAGCTATTACATCTTTGCCATTTTCCGAATATTCATATTTACCATCAGGAAAAAGCTGTAAATCTATTCTGTCTTTAAGAAACAAAGCTCTTTTTGCTTCAAGTTCTCTAATTAATGAATATTTGCTTATTACGGGGGCAGTAAGAGTGTTTACATAAGCTAATGCTGCTGCTGCCACAAGACAGAAAATCATCAGTGTTAATCCAAGCTTTAATACATTTCCCATATTATTTCACCTCCCCGAAAATTCTCGGTTTAGTGTAATTATCTATAAGTGGTGTTGCTGCATTCATTATAAGAATTGAATAACATACACCTTCTGGATATCCGCCAAACATTCTTATTATAAAAACAAGTATTCCGCATCCTAGTCCAAATATTACACGACCTTTTGGGGTAATAGGAGTGGTAACCATATCTGTTGCCATGAAAAAAGCTCCGAGAATAAGACCGCCTGAAAAAATCTGAAACAATACAAGATATCCACTCCCTGTAAAAGCATAGTTAAGCAGACCTACTGTTGCTATAAATGTTACAGGAATATGCCATGTTATATGTTTTTTATAAAACCATATATAAAAAGCTCCAAGAAGTAATGCAATGGCAGAAGTTTCTCCCAGAGAACCTGAAATATTTCCAAGAAAAAGATTATTAAGTGAGAATTTTTCAAAAATCTGAGTTAGTGCTTCAATATTTCCTGAATCTCTCCATATTCCAATAGACTCTTTAAAAACAGTAAGAGGACTCGCTGATGTTGTTGCATCTGTAATACTGAACCAGTTATCCTGACCAAAACTTTCCGGTCCTGTCCATTTTGTCATAAAAACAGGCCAGGAAGCAAGAAGAAAAGCTCTTCCAACAAGGGCAGGATTGAATATATTATATCCAAGTCCACCAAAAACCATTTTTCCTGCGACCACTGCAAATATTGCACCTATGGCTCCCAGATACCATGGCAGTGTCGGAGGAAGACAGAAAGCTAATAATAATCCCGTAACAACTGCCGAATAATCTTTTATAGTTGATTTTCTTTTCATTAAAATCTGACATAAATGTTCTGATATAACTGAAAAAAACACACAGCTTACTATAAGAACAAGTGCTTTAAGTCCAAAAAACCACACACTTGCAATAAAAGCTGGTATAAGAGCTATTATAACATCAAGCATCACAGAAGATACTGTGTCTGCTGACTTTATATGCGGTGCAGGACTGACTGAAATCTGTCTTGTATTATCCATTACTTTTCTCCCTGTTATTTTCTTTTTCTAATTGCTGCTATTTCGCTTTTTGCAAGTTTAATATACTGTACAATATTAATTTTTGAAGGACAGACATAAGAGCAGGAACCACATTCAACACAATCGAGCGCGCCTGCCTGGGCAGAATTATCCCACATGTATTTTTTTGAATATTTTGCAAGATTTGACGGTAGCAGAAACTGCGGACAAACATCCACACATTTTGCACATCTAAGACAAGGGCTTTCTTCATATTCAAAAACCAGTTCTTTAGGCATTACAAGAATTCCAGAAGTTCCTTTTATCATGGAAGATTTAACATTATACTGAGCAATACCCATCATAGGTCCACCCATTATTATTTTTCCAGGAACATCAACAAAACCACCACAGAAATTGATTATTTCTTCAAAAGAAACTCCAATTCTTGCCATTATATTCTGAGGCTGTCTTATTCCATAACCGGTTACTGTAAGCACTCTTTCAATAAGAGGTTTTCCTTTTATACACGCTTCATATACAGCAAGAGCAGTTCCAACATTCTGAACTACTACACCACAATCCATGGGAAGTCCACCTGAAGGAACTTCTCTTTTCAATATGGCTTTTATAAGACTTTTTTCAGCTCCCTGAGGGTATTTAGTCTGAAGCATTACAGGTTCAATTCCTGTTTCATTTTCAAGCATTTTTCTATATGCATTGTAAGCCCCCGGTTTATTAGCTTCAATACCAATATAAGCTTTTTCAATACCGAGAATTTTCATCATTATTCGGATACCTTTAATAGTATCCATTGTTCTTTCAATCATTATTCTGTAATCACATGTAAGATAGGGTTCACATTCTGCTGAATTTATTATCAGTGTATCAATTTTTTTTGATTCGGGTGGACAAAGTTTTACATGAGTCGGGAAAGTAGCCCCGCCTAAACCAACAATCCCAGCTTCAGATATATATTCAAGAAGCTCTTTCGGTTTACAGTTTTCGTAATTATCAATCTTTTTAATATCTATCCATTCATCTTTACCATCACCTTCAATAGTGATACATATACTTTTATTTCCAATCGGGGTTGGCTGCTCTGAAATATCAGTAACTTTTCCTGTTATACTTGAATGAATAGCGGCAGAAATAAATCCGGATGACTCTCCAATTTTCTGTCCAGTTTTTACATAATCGCCGGGTTCAACCAGTGGTGTTGCCGGAGCTCCGATATGCTGACTCATGGGAATTACAACTTTTTTAGGAACTGGCATATTATTAACTGGAAGTTCCTTGGTTAGTTCTTTTGAATCAGACGGATGGATTCCGTGCGGAAACGTCAAAAGTTCCATAAAATCCCCTTCCTTTAAAATAGCTTTTTTTGATTAATATCTTATCATCGTAATAATTTTTAATTCAATTATCGACTTTCAGTATAAAAAAAACAAAACATAAAATCAACTTTAACTCAGAAATTATCA
>JBAZDD010000331.1:0-2725 GCA_041654635.1 Candidatus Muiribacteriota bacterium | reverse complement strand
TGACAATAAAGGAATTTTCAAATTCAGCATAAAAGATACTGGAATTGGAATAAAAAAAGATGAAAGAGAGAGAATGTTTCAGGCATTCACTCAGGCAGACGGTTCTACAACAAGAAAATATGGTGGCACCGGATTAGGTTTAACTATTTCAAACATGCTTCTTTCAAAATTAAACTCTCATATTGAATTTGAAAGCGAGCCAGATAAAGGTTCTGAATTCTTTTTTGAAATTGAAGCAGAATACTTTACAAAAGAAAAAAAAGAAACTTTATCTGAAAAAATCGAACCTGAAAATCTTACACAGAATTTTTCATACTCAAAAATACTCATAGCCGAAGATTATGAACCTAATTTTCTTCTGCTTGAAGCATTAATTTCTAAAAAAATTCCTGGTTCTGAAATAATTAAAGCCACTAATGGAAAAGAAGCTTATGAAAAAACATTTGAATTTTATCCAGACATAATTCTGATGGATGTTCAGATGCCTGAAATGGATGGTATAGAAGCAACCAAAACAATCCGCGCAAATGCTGACACTTCTGATATAACTATTATTGCACTCACAGCACATGCTTTTGAAAATGAAAAAGAAAAATGTCTTGAGGCAGGAATGAATGATTTTATATCCAAACCTGTTGATATAAACACAGTTATCGAAAAAATAATATATTATTTAAATAACGGAGCCACAGAATGAGAAAAAATTTAATTTTAACCATGTTTTTTATTATTTTCAGTTATTTTATTATACACGCTAATGAAGCTGTAACAAAACTTGATGTAAAGGTTGAAATTCAAAAAAACGGCAGCTTGATTGTTACTGAAAATATTACTGTAAAAGCATTAAACCAACAGATAAAGCATGGAATATATCGAACATTCCCTACATCAATTACAACTGAATATTCAAAATCTCATTCAATCCCATTTAAAATTCTATCTGTAAAAAAAGATGGTGTAGATGAAAAATACAGTATTTCAAGAACACTTGACTATACAACAGTAACAATCGGAGATTCTGAAGTAACACTTCCCACCGGTGAATATACTTATGAATTGAAATATTTAACTGACAGACATGTTGAATTTGGAGAAACAACTGAAACCCTTAATTGGAACATTTTAGGTGGTTTATGGAGATTTACAGTATTTAATATTACATGTGAGTTCATTCTTCCAGCAAAAATTGATTTCAACACTTTAAAATACACAGCTTATACCGGATATGGCGAAGGTAAAGGAAAAAATTTTGAATCATTTATAAATAACGACGGTAATCTCGTATTCAAAACAAATAAATCCTTTCAATATGGTGAAATTTTCAAAGCAGAAATTGAATTCCCGAAGGATTATTTTTCAAAATCATCATTTTTACCCCCATTCCTGGAAAAATCCCGCGATGATTACCCCTTCTATGGTGTAATTCTTATTGGAATAATTCTTTTTATTTTTTATTTTATTGTCTGGATAAAATATGGCATAGACCCTGCCAAATCATCTGTAATACCAAGATTTGAACCCCCGAAAGCAATTTATCCACATGCTGCAAGATATATTCTTAACGGATTTTTCGATGACAAAGTATTTTCTTCTGCCCTGCTTTCACTTGCTGCAAAAGGTTATATAAAAATTGAAGATATTGAACTTGAAGATAAAATTTTAAAAAGAAAAAAAAGAGGGTGGAGAATACGACAGTTAACCGATTCTAAAAAATTTATTAATTCAGAAGAAAAAGAACTTTATGAAACACTTTTTAAAAATAGTATTTTGATTGATATTGACGGGAATTATTCTTCAACTTTAAATAAAGCCAAAGAAAAACTATCAAAACACATGAACAGCAAATACAATGATCTTTTCACTCATAAAGGTGATGGAATAGCAGCACTTGCAATGCTCACCGGATATGCTTCAATTATCGGGCTTCTAATGTGGGCAACAAAATTAAATCTGTATTTTCTCGCTGGATTAATAGGTGTTTTTATTATGCAGGTAGGATTATATGGAGTAAGACTTCATACAGGAAGTGTATTCAAACAGTTTAAAGAAGGTGTCGCAAAATTTGGAACATTTTTTAATCAGATATTATTATTTTTAACAGTTTTGGGAATTACTGCCACAATTCTTGGAATTATAGCAATGTATTACACAATCCCTATGGCTTATGCATTAGGCGGAATTGTTCTTATTAATTTATTATTTGAATATCTGATAAAAGCTCCATCAAAGGAAGGTCGAGAAATAATGGACGAACTGCTCGGTTTCAGACTTTATCTTTCAGTAGCAGAAAAACATCAGATGAATTTTGAAAACCCGCCTGAAAAAACACCTGAGCTTTTTGAAAAATTCCTGCCTTACGCTTATGCTTTAGATTTAGATATGACATGGGCTCAGGGATTTGGTGATATTATAAATGAAGGCACAGAGTATGATAAAAATAAAGCTGACAGAAGTTATCATTATAGAAACATCAGTTTAGATTTAACCACTTCAGGATTTGACACTTCTCTTTCAAACTCCTCTACCTCTGTAGATAGTTCTTCATCCTCTGACAGCAGTGGTTCTGGTGGAGCTGGTGGGGGCGGTGGAGGTGGCGGATGGTAGAATTTCAGCAATTCTCAATGAAGTTTTTTTCGTAATGTTTATATTTTTTTTGCTGTCGCCCCGGCGATGTTTTATGCCGGGGTCCATTGCTTTCAAGTTTTTGTAGGGGCAGAACACTGTT
>JBAZDD010000330.1:0-2727 GCA_041654635.1 Candidatus Muiribacteriota bacterium | reverse complement strand
TGTGAATGAATAATCAAAATATTTCTTTTTTCCTGAGAATAGACAGAAAATAACATTAAACCAATAAAAATAAATGTAATATATAATTTATAACTTTTCATAATCGCTCCAAGCTATTAATGCTTCAATCTTACTCACTTACTCACTTACTCACTTATGGGTCAAGTCTCAACATTACGACATTTTTTCAAATGTGCGAATGGTCGAGAACTTGACCCCGATTCACTGCTTCACCATTAACTGCTCTTAATTTAATAAAAATCCCTGCATTAATTGCAGAAATGTAAACTTCTTTTATAAAAAGAAACATTCCACTAATCAACAGCAATACAATAATACCTGAAAAAAATGTTTCCGGGTAATTTATGGCAGCATCAACTGCTTTAGTAATAAAATTCATTAACTCTTCAGGATTAATCTGGTCTGGAGATGGAATCATTTTAAGCGCAAGATAAATAAAAATCCCTATAAAAAATGACCCGCTGATAATATTAAAAAGAAATGTTACAAAAAAAAGCAAAGAAAAATAAAGAGAAAGCTTATACATATTATCTTTAATAAGATTATAAGAAAAAATAATCGACTGGCTAAAATCCTTTTTAAAACATATAAGTTCGTAAAATGAAAATTTTACAAGAAGATTTATAAAAAACAAAAAAACAGCAAAAATAAGCATTGAAAAAACAAAAGCCAGAAAAGAAAAAACAATAGCTTTAGCTTCAAATCCATAAATATTATAAGTAACAACAGCAATTATAACAGGAATAAGAATCAAAATCACAAAATTGATAACTATCAAAAATGCTTTTAAAACATTATAAAGAAAATAATATCCGAACAGCTCAATGTTACCAAAGTAATTTTTAAAAGAAATTATATCATTTGAAAAACTTGTTGCAACAATAAACAAACCTGAAAAAGTTATCAGATAACCTCTTCCTGCAAAAAGCATAATAAAATTCAATCCCGGAATAAATGATACTATAGTCAGAATAATATAAATCAAAAAATAAAAATGGATTTTTTTAAAAAATTTTAAAGGAATATTCAAAAAAACATCTGTTAAATTAAGATTAGAAAAATAATGAAAATCTCTTTTAATATAATCTGATAAATTAAATTCCATAAAGGAATTATATCACAAAATTACTATAATTAACAATAAAAGCAGTTTAGTTTTTAAGGTTCATTCCCGGTTCTCACGCGTTTTTTCCGCGGTTCATCCCCGTTTCTCTCGCGTTTTTTTCGCGGTTCATCCCCGTTTCTCACACGTTTCACCCGCGTTTCATCTAAATAACCGCTTTAATAGGCTTATGAAGATAATAAATCTGTGATGAAGGATTTTTTTCATCTTCAACATCAAAATTTGATTCAATCCCTTCATTAACATCAGAGAAATCTTCACTTGTTCCGATTATAACATCGCATTTTTCACACCAGTAAATCTGATGTTCATTTCCAGGAGTTGTTAGAATAATGATACTTTCATGATTTCCGTCTTTACACATAATGGCGCCCCCTTAATTGTAGTTTTTTTAAATCGCGCCTGCTACCTGCACTGACCGTTGTTTATTTTTTTATCTACACTTATTATATCGACATTTACATTTTAAAACATAAGTATTAGTAAAACAACATTCCGAAATCAATCACCAGTTACCATAAAACTTTAAACTGTTTCAAGCAAATAGTTATCAAAAATGAATTGACTTTAGATAGCTTTTATAATATGTTGTTTTTAATTAACAGGGAAACGGGAAGTTCGGTGAAAATCCGGCACAGTCCCCGCTACTGTAATCAGGAACGAAAGCCTTTAAAAATACCATTGGGTTAACCCCGAGAAGGTATGGCAATTAGGATTAAGTTTTATGCCTGTAAGTCAGGAGACCGCCCCTGAAAGCATTTTGCTTTTAAAACCTTCGGGTGAAAAGGAGGCTATATATGAATATCATTAAAATTCCGTAATTTCTCTTATTTTTACAAAAATTAATATCAATTATTTAAAAATAAGGAGAAAAAATCAATGAAAAAAACATTTATAATTTTTTGTGTTTTTATTTTAACTTTTTCAGCTTCATCAATTCAACAGACAGTTTTTCAGCTTCAGGATATTGAAATTAAAGGTATTGTTTTAAAACAGGGTAATACTTTTTTTGATGTTGAAAAAAATTACAGCCAGTCAACACAGAGTATTGGTGATTTTTCAAACATTCTCAGATTTAACAATGATTTTTCTTTTAAGGATTTTTCAGGCTATGGAAGTCTTATTACTGCTAATGTAGGTGGCGCTCGAAGTAAACATACTCTTAAAACATTTAACGGTATTAAATTGAATTCTGAAACCTCAGGGGATTTCGATTTATCTTTAATCGAAGGCGAGCTTATTTCTTATATTTCAACAACAAAAGGAGCGTTTTCTTCTTTTTACGGTTCAACAGGTGGCGGTGGAGTAATTGAGTTTGAAGGAAAAAATTATACTTCTAACTCTCTGGGGTTTAAATTTGGCTCAAATTCTTACAAAAAAACATTTTTAACTTTTATGCCTGATGAAAACACCCTTTTTTTTACTTCATCTAAAGATTTTTCAGATAATATGCCATCTTCTGATGGCAGACAACTTTCACATTATTTAAAACACAACAATAACAATACTTCTGCAAGTGTTTACTTTACTGATAAGAAAAAATACACTCCTGGAAGTCTTTCATTACCTCAACCTGGAAATTA
>JBAZDD010000329.1:0-2738 GCA_041654635.1 Candidatus Muiribacteriota bacterium | reverse complement strand
TGCATCTTTTAAAACCTGAGCATGTTTTCCTAAAAGACATGCATCAAGCACTAAAAGCGTAACTGTATTATCGTTTATTTCATTTTCAATATCCTTTGGAAATACTACTACTTCATCAATTGTTTTTAAATCCTTTTTTAATAACAAAAATGGAGTTTCTTTACCCTGGTCAATAATTCCACCATGACCACAATAATATACTACTTTCATATTAAAATTATTTAACATGTATTTTAATGTTTTTATTTCTCCACTCAAATCTGTTATTGTCTGGTAACCTAACTTTGATATATATTTCGCTGTTTCAATAACATAATCTGAAGGTGTTTCTCTGAAATTTTTTATCACCAATGAAAAAAATATTTCCAATTCTTTTAGAGTTTTAAAATTTTTATATTCAATTTCTAATGTGCCTTGATATTTTTCTGGTTTTATTATTCGTGTTTTTGGAAATTTAGAACCATAATTAAAATAATAATCTTCCTCTTCTTTTTCAATATATTTACTATTAAAACTGTTTACGAGAACTATTGCATCTGAATAATAACTATCATCTTTTTTAAAAAGAATAATTTTTTCTTTCATATTTTCAATTGGTATATATGCTATTATAGTATCTGAACCATTTCTGTTAATTTCTGATGGTTTAATTTTTACATAAAATTTATAGTTTTCAGGAACATAATCTATCTGCTCATGATTTGATATTTCATCGCTTGATGAAATGTTAGATAACAGATAATTTATTTCACTTATTCTTTTTGTTGATAAAATTTCCTCTGGAGAAAGATTACTGTAATCTGGGCTTTTTAATATTGGCAACTTTATAATTTCATCATTTTGAATTACTCCATCACCGTTTAAATCGTTTAATATATTGTCATTTAATTTGATATATTCAATTTTTGCTTGTTCATCTTCTCTTGAAGTAATTATTATTGTTGGATATGGCGATGGATGATTAATTTTCAACTCAACATTTTCTGCATAATCATAACTTTTGAATATTCTTGTATCATTTCCAGTTTCTTTTAATTTTAATTTGTGTGCTGTTGGATAATTTTTTTCCAAAAAAACAATTTCTATTTCAGCTGGAAAATCTTCTCTGTATTCAGTCATAAATGCAATATTTATATGTGCAGGCGATTTATCGTATTCCCCTTCTCCCAATCCCTTACCTTCAATAAATTCTGGATTCATAATCTGTAACTTTTCTATTCTTTCTCCTTTTTCATTTACTATCATTATTGGGACTTCGTTCTGTCCGGTTAATTCTACTGTACGGGATACAATACGGTTCAGACCCCTCCCTTTACATCAAAATGTAACTTTAGCTGTAATTATCGGCTCCATATAATCGCCTTCAAGTAGTGTAAATTCTATCTGATTTGAGTTATTTACTGGTTTTAATGTGTATTTTGTGTTCCCATGCTGATAATATTCAAGTCTTGCCTTTGTTGTTTTCTTACCTGTTCCTGACCAGCTCCATGTCATTTCTTCAAGGTCTGATGTATTTATTTCTGTGCCATCAGGATAGGTTATTTTTGCTGTAAGTATTACTGATTCACCTGGATTCAGGTTTTCAATTAATGGTGTTACTTTTATTTTCAGTAAATCACTGTATAAAATCTTATCTTCTTCAAGATTTTTGTCACTTACCCAGAATCTGGAATGGTAATATTTTTCCAATAATTCATTTATTTTTTCTAATGATTTATTATATTCTCCTAATTTACATAATGTTTTTGCAATTTTCCCTTCTATAGTTGGATAAATCATCAAATCAGTGCTTACAGCATTACCTATTGCAGTTTCATAATTATTTTTTGCCTCAGCATAATTTCCCGTTGAAAAATTTATATCACCAAGTAAATCATATGCTATAGCTTTTGTATAATCATTTTGAGAAATTACATCTTCAACAGTGCTTTTAGCTTTACTTATTTCTCCCATTTTTAAATATGATTTTCCAATATTTAATTTTACCTTATTATCAGGTTTTTCATTGTATGCTTTCTGATACCACTCTAAAGCAGATTTAAATTCGCTGTTTTCAAAAAATACATTACCAAAAGACTTATAAATGTCTTTTTTGCTTATAAAACCACCAACATTTAATTGTCCAGATAATATATCATTACCAAAATTTAAAATTTCATTATAATATTGATTCTTTTTTAATTCATTATTTGTAAAATTATAAGTTGTAAAAATCCAATCATATATAGTTTTTCTGAAAGACAAATAGGAATATTCATCTGTTGTATAATCTGAGATTTCGCGTTTTCTTTTAAACCATTTTATCGATTCAAACGCCTTATATTCAACTGTTTCAGAAAGATTTTTTTCGTCAAAATAATAAGATATTGATATTGAATAATTAGTTGTTGCTAAATCATTCAAAATATTATATAAAATATTACTGTTACTATTTGAATATTTTTTTACATATTCTTCACCGTATTTTATTGAATTTTCACTATATTCTCGGAATTTTTCTCTTTCGGGATATTTCATAGAAGAATAAAAATTAGATATGTTTTTATTTTCTGTAACAATTTTTGAATACGCTTTTTCAATAACACTTTCAACCATTCCCGTTTCAATAACTTTTTTACAGATTTCTATTGATTTTAAATACAATTCTTCTTTTTCATTATTATCCTGAGCAAATTTTAATAATTTATTAGAATAAATTTCAGCTATTTTTAATTCTGCTTCGTCAACTGTTGCATGAT
>JBAZDD010000328.1:0-2754 GCA_041654635.1 Candidatus Muiribacteriota bacterium | reverse complement strand
AACCGGGACATATAAAAATGGAAAAATTGAAATTCACGGTGAAATATTTGATAGATTGAGTGAGTTACTTTCTGAAAAAAATATTAAATGGAAAAAAACAGGTGGATGAATTAAAAACGCTATTAAAACGCGGATGAAACGCGAATGAAACGTGAATAAAACGCGAATAGAACGCGAATGAATCGCGAATGAAACGCGAGTGAACCGTAAGAGCTAAAAACCAAACATAATAAAATGAACAATAGCGGAGAAATAAAAGAATAAAGCATTAATCAGATGAAACTTACACTCTTCTCACTACTTTTAAAATCTTGCTCTTTTTTTTTTCAAAAAAATAATTTATACTAAAAAAATAAATAATTAAAAAATTAATTTTAGGAAAAAATGAGGACTTTTTGGAATTTAATTTTTTTCATGATATTTTATATATTTTTTTTAAACTTTATTTTTTTTCTTTAATATTTTTTGGATTAATATTTTTTTATAAAAAAAATAAATTTATTAAAACAGAAAATAGTAAGCTTCTTTTTCTTTTTCTTGCTTTTAATTTTCTTTTTTTAATTTCAATAGCAGTTTCTTTGGTAAGAGTTAAAAATTTCGATTACGATTTAAGAAAACAGCTTGAATTTCATGCTGTCGGGGTTGCAGATGCTTTAAATGTTGAAAGGTTTGATGCTTTATCATTTACAAAAGAAGATTTAAAAAATCCAATTTTTACTCGTATGAAAAATCAGCTTGTTGAGTATGGAAGATTTACAGGGCACAGCCTGATTTACACCATGATATTAAAAAACAATAATATATATTTTGGTCCAGAAAATTATGAACATAATCAAAATATGGCTTCATTTCCAGGGACTATTTATGAAAATCCGCCCAGAGAGCTGTATAAGGTTTTTGAAAAATCAGAAACACTTACCATTGGTCCGTTTAAAGATGAGTATGGTATTTTTGTTTCTGCTTTTGCCCCTGTTTTTGATATAAAAAAAAATAAAGTTAAATCAGTTGTGGGAGTTGATATAATAGCTGACAACTGGAAAGATGAAATATTAAAATCAATTGATATACCATATTTTTTTCTGATAATTATAACTTTTTCAGGATTTCTTTTTTATTTAATTACAGAACTCAGAGATAATGGTTCTATAGAAGGCAAATATAGAAAAAGACATATAGAAACTGTTTTTATTTGTATTATTCTTTCTCTGATAACTTTTTATCTTTCTATTTTAGTGTATTTTAATGATTCCAGAAAAAGAGCAGCTGTGTTTGAAAAAATATCATATTCAAATTCAAATCTTTTAAGACAGGAGTTTCTTTCAATCAGGAAAAACATGAATACAGTTGCCGCAGTGTTATCAAGAATAGAAAATATAAAAAACATTGATATAAACAGTTTTATTTCAAATTCTATCGAGCAGAGTGCTGTAGAAGAATATTTCTGGGTTGAAAATTCAGAATTAGAAGCAGAAGATTTTAATAATTCATTTTTAAAAAAATTAGTATCAAAGACAAACAAAAGCGGATTAATTACAGCCGAATTCAATCAAAGTGATTCAAAGTTATGGGTTCTGACACCTTGTTTTTATGAAAATTCTGGTAAAGTAAAAGGTTATTTTGGGGCAAATGTTTTTATTAATAAAATCTGTTTAAAATCAATAAAAAACTGTATTATAAATAAAGATGGAATATACTCATCCATAATAGATCTTCATGAATATGACTGGAATGGATATTTAAACAATCTCAGCTTTTTAAATCCTTTTAAAATGGAAAAATATTATCCTGTTTTTATTTTCGGAAAAACATATGCATTAATAATTAAAGCAGGTGATAATTTTTACTTGTCAAATCCTCTTAGAAGTTTTATTTCAGTGTTATTTGCCGGTCTTTTTTTTACATTTACAGCAACTTTAATAGTTGGAATACACAGGAACAGATATTTTGAATATGAGAAAAAAATTGAGGGCAGTTTTAATGCGCTTATTGAAAGTGAAGAAAGATTTAAAAGTATGGCAAATTTGATACCAGCTATCATTTTTGAGATGAATATTGATGGTCAGCTGACTTTTGTCAATAAATATGGGTATGAGATGTCTGGTTATGATAAAAATGATGTGGAAAAGGGATTCAAAGGTATTGATTTTATTATACCGGAACAGCATGAAAAAGCTATTGAAAATATTATGAAAACACTGGCAAGAGAAGAACTTGGAAGTATAGAATATATAGCAAGAAAAAAAAATGGCGATGAATTTTATGTTTTAAGTCAGGCAATACCAATTATAAATAATAAAAATGAGGTAACAGGATTAAGAGGTATTTTTCTTGATATTACGGATCAAAAAAACGCTGAACAGGAAAGTCTTGAAATTGAAAGAAGGTTTTTTCATTCACAGAAACTTGAAAGTCTTGGGGTTTTAGCTGGAGGAATAGCCCATGATTTTAATAATCTTCTTTCTGTAATTTTGGGGAATCTCGAAGTTGTGTTAAAAGAAATTGATAAAGAATCTGTTATGTTTAAAGTTCAGAATTCAATCAGTGCCGTAAGACAGGCAAAAGATTTGACAAGACAGATGCTGGCTTATTCGGGGAAAGGGCATTTCGTTATTCGTCATATTAATGTCAATAAAATGATAGAAAATAATCTTGAAATATTGAAATCTATTGCCAGTAAAAAAGCTGAAATAATATTCCGACTCAATCATCAGATTCCTTTTGTAAAAGCAGATCTTGGTCAAATTCATCAAATTG
>JBAZDD010000327.1:0-2785 GCA_041654635.1 Candidatus Muiribacteriota bacterium | reverse complement strand
ATTTATAAGTGAAAGCGGTGGTTTACTGCCAGAATTAACATAGTTGAAATTAAAAACTAATTTTTCGATTTTTGTTGTAGTATCTACTGCAATAGTATCTTTTATTCCTTCTTTAATAAAAATATTATTTGAAAAATATACTCTGGAAATAAAATTTTCAAATCTGAAATATCTGTCAAAGCCTGAATCACCTGAAACAAATATATTACCTGTTGCATTAAAAATTAACCCATCACGATTTGAAGAATCAATATAAAATGCTGCTGAGTCTGTTCCAATATTATTAATTGGAGCATAAACTTTATTATTTTCAAAAATTAATTTTTTGGCATTTTCATCAGAATTAGTGAGGTAAATAAGCTGATAACAAAGAGTATTCTGGTCAAAATTACCATCTTTGTCTGTTAGTCCAAAAGAGTTATTTTTAAAAATAATATCACCATTGCCTGATGCTTTCCCTAAATAAAAATTGAAAATTGCACCAGCATTATTTTTTCCTGAATTTAAAAACTCATTTTCTTCTATAACAATGTCATTACCATACATTATTCCAGAAAATTTTATTCCGGTAAAATTATAGAAAGTATTTCCAGCAATATTTACTGAGCGTATTCTATCACCAAATTTAAACATATTTTCAGAGCCAGGATAATTTTTTCTTGCAAAACCAGTTATCCCCTCTTTAAAAAATTCATCTTCCTGTATTTGACTGTCTATAATATTATTTTCAAATCTGAAAACTGTTCCGCCACCATTTGTATTAGAAATTTCTATAAATTTTCCATCTTGAAAATTAAGCTGACATTCTTTGAAAACAAGTTCAAAAGTTTCAATATTAAAATTTCTGCCAACAGTTTCAGGTATATTAATTCTTGAATTGTCAAAAACAAGCATTCCACCTTTTTGACTTTGCTGTGTACCAAAGACTGTGTGAATTCTGGTCTTAACATTTCTTATTATGTGATAATATTCATCCTGATCAAGAATAAGTCCAGCTTCTTTTCCTTCTGAAAAATCCCCACCCCAGTAGTTAAAATCAATATACTGACTATATGGCGAACTTAATTCAGAAATATCTGAAATAATGAGTGGATTTTCATTTACACTTCCTATAAAACTGCCAGATTCTCCTTTTAAATAGGAATCTGTTGCAAAAAGAAGCTTTGCTTCTGCTGTTCCGCATTCAAAAGAAAGTCTTGCCTCAACTGTCAAATCTTCGACTGCAACAAGTGGCGAAAGATGGTCTTTTACAATTAAATCCTGACTGATTGTTCCTGTTACAGCATAAGGAAATACTTCCGCAAAATTCTCATTAACAATTGTATTATACTCATTTTCAGCATGATTTGTGCCAAGATAATTAAACTTCAGATTAAGTTTTTCAACAGGTAAATCAAGCCCCTCTTCTACTGCTATTGCAAACTGATTGCCTGTATTACTAATATAAAATCTGTTGAAAAAGAACTCATCTACATCATAATTAAAAACGTTTAAGCTTGAATTTCTTTTAACAAAATAAACACCATATTCTGAATAATCAGTATTTAAATTTATTTCATTAAAAACCAATTTTTCAATTGATGCACCAATAAGGTCTGGATGATCATTATATGCTTTTACAAAATTTTTAGCGTGAGAGATTTTGTTATATGTAGCATTTAAAACTCCATAAAGGTTAATACCTGACCATTGGGGATTGAATGTAAAGCCTGAATCATCAAATATTTTTTTCAATGATACTGAAGGAGATTGCAATATTTCACATTCTTTCATAGTCAATTTAGCTCGAGAATTTCCAATTTTCATAATATCTACAAAAGCATCAATGTATTCTGAGAAAAAAGTTATATTTACATTATTTAAACTCAGATTTACGCCCGGTTTTACCCTTACATAATTTCTGACTAATACATCATCATCGCTTAGATTTACTGAATTGTTAAAATCCCCATAAAAAAGAAATGGTCTTGTCAAAACAAGGGGATTTTCATCTTTTCCTGGTATGTGTTCTCCCCAGTAATTTGCTCTTAAATCCAGCTGATTAAGTGGATTACCTGAAAAAACATTCTCAGTATTAAGAAAATAGTTAAAATATGCTTTCAGATTATATCCTGATGTTGGTTCCTCTGTCAGTCCGAAAACTGTGCTTATGTTTGAAAAAATATTATCGATGACTTTGTAATCTCTGTTTTCTTCATTTTTAAATAATCTTATAAAAGTATCAACTTCTGACACAAAGTTATTTTTAAAAATTAAGCTTGTATTACTTAAATCAAGTCCTGTTTTAAAAGAAGTAAAATTATTTCTTTCAAAAATAACTTCACCTGCGTTTGCATAGAGAATATCAACGTCATTATTTGAACCGATAAAAATATTATCATAAATGAAGTTTTCCGGACTCTGATTGGAATCCAGTATTCTCTTACTTGTATTAATAAAAATATTATTTCTTAATGTTAAAAAACTACGTGTAAACTTAATATCTATTTCATTATTTTCAAATCTCGAATTAGAAATTAAAATATTCTGAGAATCAGTTAGTGATATAGCCTCATTATTATTATGAAAAAAGTTGTTATTAATTTCAACTGTAGAATTTGCCTGTTTTCTTAACCCAAAATTTGCATATTTTATTTCACAGTTTCTTATTATAATATCACCGTCTTTTAAAGCATAAATACCCTGATAATCCCCTTTTTTGGGACTTCCAGTACTTATATTTGAAACAACACCCACCCCATTATCATTTATGGAAGTGAATATTCCACCAACAGCAGTAAGTGAA
>JBAZDD010000326.1:0-2785 GCA_041654635.1 Candidatus Muiribacteriota bacterium | reverse complement strand
GACAGGACCCGGAACATAGAGTTTGTTATTACGATAAAATGGTGAAACAGTTTAATGTTTTTACAAATGCTGACCACTAATGAATACACGTATGAAACGCGATAAAAACGCGTATGAAACGGGAATGGAGCGGGGTCTGTGCAGTAAAATTTTGCTGAATGCAAAATTGGACGGCCTGACCCCTATTAGAAACATAAAATATGGAGAAGCGAATGAACGGTATAATGCTGAGTTTGAAAAATTATTTTAAAAAGACAAAATTTATCAGTGAGTTGATTGTTATTTTATTGTTTTTTTATATTTTTATTGTAAATATGGGCGAATATACCTGGGGGCATGATAATTTAATAATTATTCTGAATGCTTCAATTGTTTTTTCCTGTCTTTTATCTGCGTACAGAATTTTTATTTATGAGGTAAAAGAAGCAAATTTCTTTATTTCTCTTTTTGGAAGAACGGGATATTACATTCAGAGATTTATTATTGTTGCCGGATTTAATTTTGTCATTACTTTTATCATTATGCTTCTTTTATATTTTTACAGAAAACCTGAACATGAATTATGGATAAAATTTTTATATTCAATGCCTCCAGTTATTGTGAATATTTTAATGGCAAGTGTTATTGGAGTAATTTTTTCACCAGTAATTCTTTCAATTCATCAGGTTATTCACGGAATTTTTATGATTTCTGTTGGTATAAATATCAGTGCTATTGGAAATCTTTTTAATAACCCTCTATTAAACACAATTTTTAATATTATATCTTTTATTTTCCCACCAATTGAACATGTGATAAGAGTTTCTGTCAATCCAATATACAACACACCCCAGATTATCAGTCTAACCTGGGGTGTTGTTTACACAATTATATTTTATTATTTCGGGTTAAAAATTTTTAATCAGAAAAACATAATGCTAACATCAAACGGCTCTATTTCTATAGATTAGTAAGTATTGTTTATATTGTAACCAGCTCTTGTGTACTGCTGTAATCTTGATTTTGCAAGACTTGAAGAAAATCTTAAATCTGAAGCAAAAACCATATAAAATGGAGGGTCTAATTTTTCGCCACTTCTTCGGATTTCAAAATGAAGATGAGCTCCATAAGAAGCACCGGTATTCCCTACAGTTGCGATAACCTGTCCAGCACGTACATTTTCACCTCTTCTAACATTTAATCTGTGACAATGCATGTAAACTGTTTCTCTGCCGTCACCATGCTGAATTATAATCCAGTTACCCGCAGTTGATGACCATTGAGCAAGCGTAACTCTACCTGCCGCAGGTGCAGTAATAGCATGACCAGTTGGAGCAGCAAGGTCTATACCACCATGCATTCTTCTGACACCATTTAAAGTTCTCATACCATAAGGAGATGACATTCTTTTTGTCTGTGTTGGCCATGCAAATCTACCGTTAGTTGATGCTGTTGTTGTTGCAGGTGCAGCTGCCGCAGGTGCAGGAGCCGGAACAGATACAGAAACTCCACTTCCACCACCACTGCCTGAAGAACCCGGCGGAGTATATGACTGGGAAAGGTTCTGTTGTTGTTCACACCCTGTAAGCAACAACCCTGATATTAATATTAAACAAATAAGTAATTTATATTTAAACATATTATCCCCCTTCCCTACATTTTCTGTATATGTGAATAATAAGATTCAAGCATTTCCGACCATCTTGTTTTTTCATAAAATCTGCTTCTTTCGTAACGGACTCTCATATTGCTGTTAAATGGATTGTTTATAAAAGGTGTGCCTTTAGAGTCGCCTTCTGCCGGTCTGTAAACTGGGAAATTGATTGCAATACCACTGTAATTGGGTCTTGTATCTTTATCGTTTGTGAAACCATCAATTAAAATTATTGAAGAATTACTGAGAGTTTCAAGCAAAGAAGAAGCTGAACCAGCACCTGAGGAAGAAGACTGACCAATTCTCTGTAATAATTCGGGCATATCAACCGCATAATCCTGTGAAAAATATCTGAAAGTATTATTTACTGACTCATGAAGTAATGCTGCATTTGCTGGATTTGATGCTGCATTTGTGCTGAATTCTGCAAGACCTTCAGCGATTTTATCCATGTCTTCAGTGTTTAAATTAAAAAGCATGACTCTTGAATCGGTAACGCCACGATAACTTTTGAAAATTTCAGCTGAAGCCTGCTTAATGTTTTCCTGAACATCCATACTCTCATTAGTAAAAAGAGAAACAAGAAATTGAGAGTAAGGGAATCCAGTCCAGGCGTAATTTTCTTCAAGACCTAATATTGTTCTTACCCCTGAATTCGAAGCATCATAAGCTGCTTCAATATCTAAAACAAAACCTGAATCAAATACAACAGCATCAATTTTTTTATTTGATGTTTCAGCAAATTTTGCAACAGTTTTCATCATATAAGTATTAATCTGATGACCACTTATATATTCTGCTGAGGCTGTAACCCAGTCAACATCATCCATCCCCGAACCAGTTCCTGATATAATCAGAATGTTTTTTGCAGCATTAAAAGATTCCATGGATTTGGAAAGAAATGTCTCAAGGTTTTTGCCTCTTCCTGCGTTAGTTTCTAATGAGGCAGTTGGAGTAAAGTTTAAACCAGAACCAGAATTTATGTATAATCCCGGTTTTAATGATGAATTATCATTTTCAATAGCTTTCTGCACTCTTACAGGAGGACCGTCTCCCATGTATTTCCATGTATAACCACTCCAGTCATCGAAATAATAACTGAATTTTGCATCTGAAAGGTTCCCGGCTTTCTGTAAAAATTCCAGTTGATTC
>JBAZDD010000325.1:0-2815 GCA_041654635.1 Candidatus Muiribacteriota bacterium | reverse complement strand
AATATTTTCTTCGGGTATGGTGACTGGCGGAATTTGTGCTGTTTTACTAAATCTGCTTATCCCTGATAAAGATATTGAAAATTGCTAATCTTTTTTATTTTTATGGTTAAGATTTTTTTTTTACGTTATAATTAAATTAGTTATGAGTTGAGAGTTAAACGAGTTGTTAGAGAGCAAAAAAGGGGGGAGACATATTATGAAAAAAACAATGTTGTTTTTACTTGTGTTAAGCTTGATTGCATTAACAATCAGCGCTCAGGAAGCAAAAAAATGGACTGTAATGGTCTATATTGCAGGCGATAATGATTTAGATTATTCTCTAAAGAGCGATGTAAACGAATTGGAATTAATAGGTTCATCTGATGATGTCAATATTATTGTACTTTTTGACAGATGGAGTGGCAGATTTGAGTATAATCAGGGTGGTAATCCTCATTATGTCAGAGATGAAAATAATAAAGGAATGAAAATTTATTATATTGAAGAGGATGATAATCCTGATGTAATTGCATCCCAGGACATTACTGAATCATTAGGATTTGAAGCTGGTATTTTTAATTCAGGTGATGCTAAAAACCTTGAAAAATTTGTCAAGGCTGTAATTAAAAATTACCCTGCTGAAAATTATCATCTTGATATCGGAACTCACGGTAACGGAATAGAAGAAATAGCTATTGACCACCATGATACAGCAGATGATATTTATGTTGACGCTTCAATGAATTTAGGTATTAGTGAAAACAATTCACTTACCAAAGCGTTAATGAATACATTTGGTAGAAATTACTCAGGTATGCTTGGTAAATTATTTGGTAAACTTGTTGACGTAATTCAGGGTAGAAATCCTGGATTATCGCTTGGTGTTTTCTCAATGGACGCTTGTTTAATGAGTATGATTGAAATTTATTTTGACCTGGCTCATGCAAGAGTTGAATACGCTGTAGCTTCTGAAGAAACTATTCCGGGTGTTGGATTCAACTACGATGATTTCTTTTCTGATATAGCAGATAAAACCCCAAGACAGCATGCTATTGATATGCCTACACGCTATTATAATTTTTATTCCAGACCAGAAAACAGAAGATTTTTTAATGGTGGAATAAACCTTGCTGCTATTGAATTAAATAAAAACAATTTTGCTGATTACCTGAATCACATGGGGGATATTTTTTCTAATTTAAATAATGCTTATGACAGATTAAGTGAAGAAGAAGAACAGATTGATTTTATGAAAAAATACCATGTTGTTTTGAGAAACACAAGAAAATTTACTGAAGGATATTATCTTGATGCTATTGATTTTCTTGACAAACTATCCGCAGATGAAGAATTAGCTGCAATTGCATTTGATGATGATAAGTTGAATATTACAAAAAACTCATTATCAAGAACAATTTTAAATAATAAAACAGTCGAAAACAATTTACCAGCATGGAATAATGAAGTACACGGTATTTCAATTTATCTACCTAAGTATTATACTGTAAGATATATGGAATATACAGCTGACCAGTGGGGTGGGAACCTTTCTCTGACAAAACAGGAAATGACAGATAACTCAAATCTTAAATACAGTGAAAAACTTGAAAAATTCAGCATAAGTGATTCAAAATTTTATAGAGAATATTCAAAATTTTCTGATAATTATTTGAATACTATGGGTAAAGTTGCTCAAACTCCTGGCAACAGTTCATTTTTTACAAGAGATGACAGAAGAGATAATTACAAGAGAGTTGAATGATGGAGCAGTGAGTAAGTGAATAAGTGAGTGAGTGAATTAGATAAAAAAATGAAAGCAAAATCGAGTAAGAAAAAATCAAAAAGCTGGGGTTTATTCTCCGGCTTTTTTGATTTATAAACAGAGTGTAAATGCCGATATATTAAGTGGATCGCGAATGAAACGCGAATGAAACGCGAACAAAACGCGTAAGAAACGGGAATGAATCGGGGTCAAGCTCTCGATCATTCGCACATTTGTAAAAATGTCGTAATGTTGAGACTTGACCCCTAAGTGAATACATGTTACCGAAAGGTAATATTACACGAGCGAAAGTAAGTGAGTGAGTAAGTGAGTGATTTTATTAATAAATTTAATTTAATTTACATTTTAATATTTGTGCTGATTCTGACATCAGCATGCGGTGGTTCGGGTAATAAAAATCCGGTAGTTATCCCACCACCTGTAGAAAAACCAGAAATAACAGGAATTTCTGTATCAATTTCAGGTTATATTTTTAATTTACCCTCAGTTAACTCAATAAAATTTTACAAAACAATAGAAAGTAACACACCTGATAATTCTATTACAATATCAAACAGTTTTTACAAAATAGATAATTTACCATATTTCCCTGAAAAAATGAGTTTTTCGACACCAGCGGGTGACAATGTTTTTATCAATTTAAGAAAAGAAAGTTATGAACTTATTTCTAACACAAAATATACTCTTAGACAAAAAATCACACTTGAAACAGACAATGAAAACAACAATTTAATAAACTATGCCGTGCTTGAATCAAGAGAAAATTCTACAACACTATCCCGCCGAATAATGACAAGCATTGACAATCTGGTCGAAAACAACAATACAATTATCGATTTATTCAGCAAAACCCCTTTCTCGACGATTTCAGGCATTAATTCAGCTGTAAAACCTGTTGTTTCAAGAAGAATAGACTTGGAATACGGAAACATGATTACTCATACAATAAAAAGTTTTGATGAAGTAATTAAAAACAATGGTGAAAATTTATTAGAAACATTTCACACAGCCTCAAAAACCAGCGAACAGATAACCACACTCAATCCAATCTCA
>JBAZDD010000324.1:0-2817 GCA_041654635.1 Candidatus Muiribacteriota bacterium | reverse complement strand
CTGCTGATTAATAAATATTCCAGCTTCAATTAATTTTAATTTTTTTTCCTCTTGAGTGTTTGTAGATATTTTTTTTCTATGATTTTCTATTATTCTGTAAGCTTCATTTGTATTCCCATAATCAAAAAGATTTGACGCAGCTCTTACAATATCTTTCGGATTTGCATCCGTTTGATTAAAAGCTTTGTGATAATTTACAGCAGCATAATCTGACTGATCATTCATAAGATATAAATCTCCAAGCGTAATAAGTGAATTGTAATTTTCATCAGATAATATATTTGCTGTTTCAAGCGATTTAATAGCTTCTTTTATCTGACCTGTTTCTGAATAACAATTTGTTAAAATATACCATAAATCACGGTTTCTGGGGTCTTCTTTTAATAATTCTCTTACTGCAAATATACATTCATTATATCTTTTCTGCACAAGCAGTGCTCTTGCAAGACCTGCCAGTGCTGATTTATTATTTCTGTTCAAAAGCATTGCCTGTCTATAAGCATTTTCTGCTGAAACAGGTTTATCTAAAAGCATATACGCATATCCGATTAAATTGTATGTATTAGAGCTTACATTACCTGTTTGAAGAACTTTTTCAAATTCTTTTACCGCTTCATCAATTTTATCAATTCTTATTAATACCTGAGCAAGATTAGCTCTTGCCCTATTAAATGTTTCGTTCTTTTCAAGTGCTTTTCTATACCATATTATTGACTGGTCAAAATTTTCAAGTGAATAATAGAAACTTGCTATTGAAAAATCTATAGCTTCGGATTTTTCTATTTCTGCTTTTTCAAGCAATATTTGTAATGCTTTTTCTGGATCTATTTCAAACTCTTGATAAGCAAGATTTATCAAATCAGCCTGTTCCTGAGTAACTGAAGGATCCATATTTTTATAAGCATATAATTTTTCAAGTTGAAGATTACACAAACCATCGGGACAGTCTGAATCTGCAAATCCAGTTATGGATAAAAACATCAGTGTTGCAATAATCAGTGTTCTTTTTATTTTATTTTTCATTTACTGCTCCTAATCTAATTTATATTTTAATGGTATCTCGACTTTAACCATTACAGGTTTTCCATTTTTTTCTGCTGGTTTGAAAACCCAGTTTTTAATACAGTTTAATGATGAATTGACAAAAACCTCACCTGGTTTTGTGGATTTAATTTCTACACTTACAACTTTGCCTTTTTCATCAACAACAGCTATTACAACAGCTTCTCCTTCAATTCCATTTTTGCTTGCCATAACAGGATATTGAGGGGGTAAAGTTATAACTGGAACAGGTGCTTTATCAACTTCATCAATATTCCATATTGGGATTTCAATTTTCATTTCAGTGGAAAATTCTGCTGTTAATTTAGAGAAATCCTTATCAAACACAGGTCCTGACGGTATATCAGATTTAAGTTTGAGAGGTTCAAGTTTATTTTTTACATTAACCATGCGTGGTTTTGCAGTAGTTTTTATATTTTCTGTCTTCTTCTCTTTTGTTTGCTGTTTCTCAACTTTTTTTTCAAATTGAACAATATTGTATTTTTTTTCTCTTGGCTGATTAATTATTTTAATAGTATTAAACATGGGAAGTAAAAGAAAAATCGCAGCCGAAAGCATAATACTGACAGGTATTATTTTTACAGAAAAATCTTTCTCTCTTTCTATTCTGTAAATTTTTGAACGCATTTTTATTCCTCCGTAGCCACACTTACATTTTCAGCACCAGCAAGTCTGGATTCATCTACAATCTGAATAACTTTTCCTGAAAGACTTTTTTCATCAGCAACAACTACAACTGCTCTTTTTTCATTTCTTATACTTGCACTGACAAGCGTTCTAATCTGGGATAAATCAACTTCGTTTCCACCCATAAAAATTCTGTTTGAACTGTCTATTCCGATTATTATATTTTCCCTCTCAAGCATTACCGCACTCGAAGCCTGAGGTCTGTTAATCTCTACCCCGCTTTCCTGAACAAAAGAAGCTGTAACAATAAAAAATATTAGAAGCAGAAACATCATATCGATAAGTGGTGAAATATTTATATCAGTAACATTTTCTTCTTCATTAAATCTGTTAAATCTTCTCATTTCTGTGCTCCTGCCCGCAAATTTATCTCAAGATTGCGAAATCTTATCTCAAGCTGGCCAATTTTTGATGAAAGAACAGATACTGCAAACAATCCTGGTAATGCTGCAATTAATCCAAACTGTGTTGTAACAAGTGCCTGACTTATTCCTTCTGAAATCAGATTTGAAGAATACCCTGTAGATATTGAAGAAAAAGTTTTAATCATTCCCCATACTGTTCCTAAAAGTCCAATTAGCGGGGCTGCACTTATCATTGATTTAAGAAAAATTATATTATCCTTAAAATAAGGGAATTCTGCAAAGTATATTTCTGTCCAGAATTTCTCATTATCATTCCCTTTACCTTTTAAAATATAGTCAAGTATATTTGAAAAAAACACACTGTAATTTCGAGTAAATTCAATGATTTCTTTATCAGATTTTTTTTCCTCAATCATTGTTAATACTTTATCTTCAAGCCATAATGGTATATCACCATATTTTTTCAACCTGATGTGAATTTTAAGTGATAAATATATTATAAAAAAACACAATATACCTATAAAAAGAGCTATTATTCCGCCATCAGATGCTGTCTGTAAAATAGAATTGTAAAAATCATTCATCTTTTACAGGTTTCCTTTATTTTTAATCCATTAATAAATGCTATTGATAACTGCTCCAGTCTTGAAATAATTTTTCTTACTTTTCTTGAAAAATACGCATGAGATAAAAGAGCCGGTAT
>JBAZDD010000323.1:0-2820 GCA_041654635.1 Candidatus Muiribacteriota bacterium | reverse complement strand
CAACTTTAACTCTTGAAGCTCCATTTTCTTTAAGATAATTTTCAACCCACTCAAAAAATCCTTCAGGACTGATTAGTCTGATTATTGATATATCGTGAGCACCTATCTGTTCTCTGTGAGTAACCTCAGCTGGAGCCTGTCTTCCAGAACGGGTTCTTGATAAATCCTGATTTAACTGAGAAAACAAATTTTTATATCTTTCACGGTTTATTATTGTCATAGCTTTGGTAAACGATTCATGTTCACCTTTTTTTACAGTCGGTTCTGTCATAAATGGTATTACTTCAAGAATTTTTGTAGGTTCTGATGAGCTTAACTGAGTAGAAAGAAGCAGGCATTGAGTTTTTCCATTCCATGCAATTATTGCATTCTGTTCAGGTTCAAAAATTCTAATAAAAGGATTAAAAGGTATTGAGCCTCTATCAGCGTAAATTGAAAAACAGATTAATAGTGCTGTTACAACCAATATTGATTTTTTCATCTAAAACCTCCTTATAAAACTCTATGTTAATATTATATAGTAATTCTAAAAAAGTTCAAATTTTATTAAATTACATATGAAACGGTAATGGAACGCGAAAGAAACGGGGATAAATCTTAAAAAAAAGACAAAAAAAAATTAAAACGAAGACGATGGATTCCTGCGTACTCGGAATGACAACGAAGGGCAAAAACATTACGAAAAAAAATCATTGAGAATTCCTTAAATTTTTTGAGCAATATTGATAAATAATTAAAAAAGATATAAAATACTAATAAAAAAAAACAAGGAGTTTTTATGAAAAAAATATTTATTGCTTTAGTGCTTATTTTTGCTGTAACCTCTGCTTTTTCTTTTACTGATCTTTACAAAGTAAATTTAGACCTTAATGGTAATTTTAAAAAAGATGTTGCCGGCGGAAAAATTTCAACAGATGTGAAAACAGGATATTCTCTTGTAACTGAAATTCCTGTTCCATTAAAAATTGGCGGGTTTAAATTAAGTGCAGGTCTTGAATATCAGCTACCAAGAGATGTTGAAGGTGGTGGTCAGATAAGTTATTTTAACAAATATCTTGTGTTTGAAAAAAGTATTGTGGCAAATAAATTTCATTCTATTACACCATTAATAAAACTAGGTCAGGGTTCTGCTTCAACAAAAAAAGGAATGGGTGATGTTGACGATGGGCTTTTTTATGGAATTGGGGTTCGTTATAAACTAAGTTCTCTTGCTTTTGCTGAAATTACATATACAGTTAACAGTGGCGAATATTTGGATGGTGATGGTGCTGTAAAAAGAGATACTGAATATTCAAAAATTAATTTTACTTGGGGTTCAAAACTTTCACCAATAAAAAATGCTTACGATAGATACAGCTCTATGCATTAAAATTTTCCTGAACGGAGTATGTTAATTGCAAGCCAGAATCCTAATATTCCGGCAATTATAAATCCAGCAACACCTAAAAGAGGGTACCCGTAAATCTGGGGCCCTCTTTCTATATTAATGATAATTGAAGAACCAATTATAATAGCTGCTATTACAATTGAAAAAGATATTCTATTTGATACTCTGTCCATTTCATAAATGAATTTTTCAATACCTTTATGCTCCAACTCGATTTTTGCTTTTCCTTTTTTTAATTTATTAAGTATTTCCTGAACATCTGATGGAAAGGAAAAAAACAGTCTGTATAAATCTCTTGTAAGATTTTTTGATTTATTAATAATTTTATCTGTTGATATTCTTTCAATAAACATTTTTTTAATAAAAGGCTCGAGCTGTTCACTCAGCATAAAATCCGGGTCAAGAAGCGAAAGCACTCCTTCAAATGTTATCAATGCAATTATAAGAGTATATAAATCCCCAGGTATTCTTATCTGATGATTTGATATTATTTTAAGAATTTTCACCAGCACTTCAGATATTTTAATTTCTTCAAGTTTCAATGTGTAATATTCTTCAACTATTTCAAAAATGTCATTTTCAAGTTTTCTTGAATCAAATTCATCTTCGATTGAACCCATTTTTTTCAGCACGTATATTATTTCATTAATGTCCTTACCTGATATTGCAAAAAGAAGGAGTGAGAGATTTTCTTTGCTGCTTTCTCTTAAATTCCCCATTAATCCAAAATCAATAAAAGAAATTTTCCCATTCTGACACACAAAAATATTCCCAGGATGAGGGTCTGCATGAAAAAAACCTGTCTGAAATATCTGTTTGAGCATAAGTCTTGTAACGTTTTTAGCTGTAAGTTTTCTATCTATGTCACCTGATATTTCATTTATCTGAGTAATTTTATACCCTTTAATTTTTTCCATTACAAGCAGTTTTGATGTTGTAAGTTCATCATAAACTACAGGTACTTTCAGATTTTTTTCATTTTTCATCAGTTTTGCAAATTTTTCAATATTTGCTTTTTCTCTTCTGAAATCAAGTTCTTTCAATATTTCTTTTTTAAATTTCAAAACTACTTCAACAGGATTATAAAACTTGGAATCTTCCCAGTAATATTCAAGCATCTGTGCAAACCAGAATATAAGTTCAACATCAGATTTAACTGTTTTTTCAATTCCAGGTCGCTGAACTTTTAAAATTACATCCTGTCCTGTTTTAAACTTGGCAGCATGAACCTGAGCAAGCGAAGCGCTTCCTAATGGAGTGGTTTCGATATATTCAAAAACATCAAGTACGCTTTTTCCAAGCTCTTTTTCAACAATTTCTTCCATTTCTTCGTATGGAAATTCCGGTGCTTTATCCTGAAGTTTCTGAAGTTCTAAACATAATGGCATTGGAAGAAGGTCTGTACGGGTTGATAATATCTGACCTAATTTGAT
>JBAZDD010000322.1:0-2830 GCA_041654635.1 Candidatus Muiribacteriota bacterium | reverse complement strand
TTTATTGCTTTAAGCCATGATTTTCTTGAAATTTCATTTTCAGGCTGTAATGGTCTGAAAAAAATAACATCATTTTCAAAAGCTTTTAAAAAATAAGTAAAATCTGCTTTTTTATTAAATTTTAAAAGTTCATTCTGCCATTTATTAACAAAATCATTTACTTCATCAGCATTTAATTTCTGAATTACAATCTGAAAAATAAACAGTGGATTTTTTAATTTATTTTCCTCTCTTAATTTAATCAGTTTTTTTAAACTATTTTCAATATCAGCAAGATAATCTTTACCTCTTATCTTTAAATATGTTTCTACATAACATGCATCAATTGAAAAATTAACAGTTACAGATACATTTTCATTAGAGTTTAAAATATCAATAAATTCTTCCTCTCTGTCTTTAAGCAATGTTCCATTAGTATTAATGTATAAATTTTCAAAAAGTATATTATTGTTATTTTTATCCATTATGTATTTAAGAATAGCTAAAAAATCAGGATTTAAAAAAGGCTCTCCCTTCCAGAAAAGATGAAGAACTTTGAACTTTATATTTTTATCATATATATCATCAATTATTTTTTTTGCATGATTAAAATTCATTGAACCTTTTGAAGAAGGTTTGAACCATTCTTTCGACTGATGACACATAATACAATTATTATTACATAAATTTGTAATGCCAAGCTGTAAAAGATCAAGATCAAATATTTTCATTTGTCTTAAACCACCTTATAGTTTCTTCTAATGCTTTATCAAGACTATAATCAGGTTTAAACTGAATTATATCAAAAGCTTTTTTTATAGATGCGGCCGAATGAATTACATCTCCAGATCGTGCTTCAGAGTAATTAACATTTAATTTTTTATTTAAAATTATGGATATTTTTTTGATAAGCTCATTTAAATTTATACTCTTACCTGTTGCAATATTAATAGTCTCACCAGAAGTTTTATATTCAAGACATCTGATGTTGGCATTTGCAACATCTTCAACAAAAATAAAATCTCTGGTTTGATTGCCATCTCCAAAAACTGTCAAAACTTCATTATTTAAAGATTTTAAAATAAACTTGGGAATAACTGCGGCATATTCAGATTCTGGATTCTGCCCTGGACCAAATACGTTAAAATATCTTAAACAAACAGTATCAATACCATAAAGCTGGCTATAAAGTTTTACATAATATTCAGAGCTTACTTTTTGAACAGCATAAGGAGACTGCGGTTCTGAAACAGCAGTTTCTACGTTAGGTAAAATATCAGAATTGCCGTAAGCTGCAGAAGATGCTGAAAAAATAAATTTTTTAATATTATTATGCCTTGCATACTCAAGAATATTCAGTGTTCCAAAAAGATTTATATGGTTTGTTTCAACTGGATTTTCAACAGAATAAGCCACAGAGGGCAATGCTGCAAGATGAAAAACAGCTTTTATTGACTTATAGTTTTTTAAAAAACTTAAATCTTCACAAATATCACTTTCAAAAAAATGTATTCTGTTTTTTACTTCTTTTAAATTTTCCAGTTTTCCTGTAGAAAGATTATCAATTACAATTACATTAAAATTTTTTTTCACTAAATTTCTTACAATAGATGAACCTATAAACCCTGCTCCACCTGTTACAATATAAAAATCCTGATTCATTTTCTATACCTTCCTGTCAACAGCAATTCTCAATTTAACTGAAAATCCTTTAGGGGCAAACCCCGTCCAAAACAGGATTTTCTTTAAATTTCATTGAGAATTGCTGTCCTGTCAATATTTTTCATTTATGTTTTTCATAATAATTTCAGCCTGTTTTTTCCCAACAATTTTAACAAGTTTATCAACCCCTGAATTTTTCATTTCATCTATAGATGAATAATTTTTCAGAATTTTTTCAACAGTTTTTTTTCCAACTCCATAAATTTCTTCAAACCCTGTTTTTAAAAAATTACCATGTTTTGTTCTGTAAAAAGATATTGCATATCTGTGAGTTTCATCTCTTATATTCTGCATCAATTTCAAAATTCTGTCATCTTTATTTAAAAAAAACTCATTAAAATCTTTATTTAAGATTATTTCATATTTTTTTGCAATACCAAGCAAATCTATTCCATCTGGTATATGTTCTTTAACGGCAGAAACCTGACCCTTGCCACCATCAACAAGCACAAGATCAGGATAAAGCCATTCCTTATGAGAAAATCTCCTTTCAATTACCTCTCTCATTGAACTGAAATCATCAGGTCCTGATACTGATTTAATTTTAAATTTTCGGTACTGATGAGGTGCTTTCTGACCCATTTCAAACACAGTCATAACCCCAACAGAAAATTCTCCACTTATATTTGATATGTCATAACACTCTATTCTTCCAGGTAAATTTTCAAGGTTAAATTTATTTTTAACAGAAATTAAAAAAGTTAAATCATCAGTTAAAACTTTATCTGCATTTTGTTCAGCCAGTTTTACCAGACTTGCATATTGACCTTTTATCGATTTAACAATTTTTCCATTTACTAAACTTATTATATCATAAATATTTTCAAAAAGTTCTACACTTACAAAAATTTTTAACCTGTAACAAAATCTTTCATAATAACGAAAAATAAAATCTGAAATTTCATCTTGAGTATCAATGGTTTCAAATCTGAACTGTTCGGAAGAATTAAATTTTCCTTCTCTATAATGATTTACAACAATACATATATATTGCTCATTATAACTTACTCCAATTACATCAAAATTGTTTTTATTGTCAATTTCAACAAACTGCTTTTGTTTAAAGTCCCTGACTACTTCAAGGATATCTCTGTAATATGCGGCTTTTTCAAAATCTAGATTTTCGACT
>JBAZDD010000321.1:0-2837 GCA_041654635.1 Candidatus Muiribacteriota bacterium | reverse complement strand
TTTTGGCGGATTTTTAAGATAAGTCTCTACCCTGTTCTGAGTCTGATATTACAACCAGTTCTTCAGGATAAGGGTTTAAATATGTCTGACTGGCAAGGTATTCGTTAGGGTATCTTGCCAGCCACATTCTCAGAATACCAACAGGTACACTCAAAGGTAGTTTATTGTTTTTATAATGCCATAAAATACTGTCAAAATAATTTTTCTCAGCTGGAATAAGAGTGTCTTTAAAATATCCATAAATATGTTGAAGCACGTTTATATGATTGCCAGTTTTTGGTGTTGTATCAACAGCATTATACAAATTTTCTTTGTAGGATTGGATTTTTTCGCTGAAGTCACCCTTCCCTGCTTCTGAAACAATTTTTCCTAATATTTTAAGGTATTTCTGACTGAAAGTCATAAGCATATATTTGTTTTCAGAATGGAATTTTACAAGTGAGGAAGGTTTATTATTTTCAACATTTTCTCTGAAATCAGCAAGCATGAAAATTTTTGTAAGGAAAAGTTCGCGAAGTTTGTAGTTTCTAAGTCTTCCTTCGTCTTCAAAAGGCTTTTTTTTCAAAAAATCAATGATTGGACCAGCGAAAGTTCCAGAGGTTTTTTCATGTAGTTTATTACCGCTTTCATTATATAATTTTACCCCTTTTGGTCCACAGGAAGGCGATGAAGTTTTAAAAATAAAACAGTCAAGATTTTTTAAATTTTTGGAGTATTCATTAACGAAATCAGTCATTTTTTGAGTAACATCAATACCTGTTGAAGGTTGAAATAAAGTTTTTTTTCCGTTTTTTAAAACAATATTAATTGGAGCTCTTGGAATACCAAGACCTATTTCAACCTCAGGACATACTGGATAAAAATCCACAAATCTTTTAAGCATTGAAACAACTTCACTTGAAATCATCAACCCGTTATATCTGCAACTGTCATGTTCAAGACACTTACTAATACCTATTTTAGGAGTTGCAAATTTTTTCATCAATCCACCTCAAAAATAATTTCCTTTTTATCCATATCAAAATTCATTTTTTTAACCTTGATTCCATTAAAATCGAGATTATCAAGAATAATATCTTCTGCTCCACCATCAATAATCCATGTCATTATTGTAGAAGCAGCAAGTTCAGATTTAGTGCCATTAAAAGTAATTTTTACAGAATTCATTAAAATTTACCCCCTTTGGGAAGATTTTTTGTCTTTGAGTTGAACTATTATTCCAAGCAGAGCAATTAATATATAATTGAAAAAAATTATAGTTTCAGTTGTACTGTGAAAGTAAGAAAAACTGTTAACAGTAAGAGCAGCTCCAGAAAAAGAAGTCGCGATTATAATAATCAATTTCTGAAATTTAACCGCCATAATTCCACCAATAAAAGCAACAATAACTCCCAGCCCAACAGCAATAGGCGGTGACATAAAAAGACTTAAAATAAAAGTAAGTAAAAATCCTGCAGAAGCCCCGAAAATAAAAATACCAAAAAAGTAAAAAGAAACAGCAAAAAAAGCTGCAAACAGACCAGCTACAAAAAAAGCAATTAATCCAAGAATAAATGAAGTTGTTGAAATCAGAACAAAGTTTCCTGCAATTAAACCAGCTGCAAGAAATCCTGTTAATGCTAATATTATTTTAAAAAATTTATAACCTTTAAAACATTGAAGCAAACCAAAAAACAATAGAAAAATAGCCAACGGAAAAGTCAATTCAGATTGTAAATATCCATAATTCATAGAAAGGATTATAACACAGATAATAAAAAAACGCGAATGAACCGCGAATGAACCGCGAATGAAACGCGAATGAACCGCGAATGAACCGGGGATGAACCTTAGGAGCCGTAATCAGTAATCCGTAATCCGAAAAAGCTCTTATTCACTGTTTTTTAGTTGACTTTTTGATTTTTAAAAATTATTATCTTTCTAATTATGAAGAAACTTACAGAAATGAGTATTAAGGAAGCGGTTATCAGAACGGCTTTTCCAGCCATTTTATCCCATCTTTTTATTGTAGCTTACGAAATGGTGGATTTGTTCTGGCTTGATAAATTAGGCTACAGTGAAGTTTTTGCCTCTCTCGGGGCAGCCTCTTTTATAACATGGTCACTTTACTCAATAATGCATGTAATAATCGCCGGTGTAACTTCATACACATCAAGATACAGAGGTGCAAATAATGAAGAAGGATATTCCCTTGTAACCTTTGAAGGCTTTATTTATGCAGCTTTTCTTTCTTTTTTCATAACTTTTGTAATGCACATAACCCATGTTCATATTTTCCGAATAATTGGATTAACTGATGGAATTCTTACAGATGCAGCATTATATTTTCGTGCAATTAACCTTGGATTTGTGGTGCTGTTTCTTTACACTCTTGTAAGTTCTGTTCTAAACGCTCATGGTTACACAAAATCAAGCATGTATCTCCAACTTTTCATGCTGTTATTAAATGGAATATTTGATCCATTTCTTATTCTCGGGTTTGGAGGATTCCCAGCTCTTGGAATAGCAGGAGCAGCCTGGGCTTCGGTTATTGCAAGATTAATTGGATTAATAGTTGGTGTTTATCTTCTGCTTAATAAAAATCTTGTTAATTTCAAGTATTTTACAAAAGTTTTAAAAATGACACATTTTGCAAAAATTATAAAAATTGGAATGCCAATAACTCTTATTCACTGGATTTTTGCCATGGTTTATCCTGTAATAACAATGTTTATTACAAAAATTGGAAATATGGAAGCGCTTGGAGCGCTGAATATATGTCATAAAATTGAAGGTTTTGCATATTTTATTGCGGTTGGTTTTGCAGTTTCTTCTTCAACACTTGGTGGTCAACATTA
>JBAZDD010000320.1:0-2839 GCA_041654635.1 Candidatus Muiribacteriota bacterium | reverse complement strand
TTGCCACCATTATACCATCAGCTACACTTAATATAGAATCAAAGTTATTAACACCGGTATAATTTTCAATTTTGGCAACTACCTGTATTTTTTCTCCACCACTTTTTCTTAATATTTTTTTAAACTCAAGTATGGTGTCAGAATCCTGAACAAAAGATACAGCTATATAATCAAAATCATTTTCAATTGCAAACATTATATCTTTTTTATCTTTATCTGTAGGATTAGGAAGATCAATTGAAAAATTTGGAATATTAACCCCTCGTCTGTCTTTGATTTCACCAGAATTAAATATTTCACACAAAACATTTTTATTATCAATAATTTTAATTACTTTCAGATTTATAAGACCATCATCAAGCAGTATCTCAGTTCCTGGAATAACTACTTTTGGCAGTTTAGCGTATGTAACAGGAATAAGTTTTTCATTACCCAGCACATCTTCGGTTGTCAGAGTAACCTGATTGGAAGCTTCGAGTGAAATTTTTCCATTTTCAAAGTGACCTGTTCTTATTTCGGGACCTTTTGTATCCATAAGAAGTGACACTTTTTTGCCTGTTTTTTTACAGACTTTTTTAAGCATTTTCACTCTGTTTAAATGTTCTTCATAATCAGCGTGTGAAAAATTGCATCTGGCAACATTCATTCCTGCATCTATTAGTTTAATCAATACTTTTTCATTATCAGTAGCTGGTCCTAAAGTTACAACTATTTTGGTTCTGCGCATGTATCCTCCTTAAAAATATGCCATTTCTCCAGCATTAAAAACTGCTTATTTAAACCGCAGAACTCCCATTACAAAAGCTATTATAATCCCCATATGTATTAATATCACAAAATTAGATTTTTTTAAAACTTTCTTTTTATTTGAACCGGTGCTTTTGAATGTTTTTAATGAATATAGTGCAAAACCAATATTTTCTGCCCGATTTAACGAATGTTTCATCATTGCTCTTAAAAATATGTATAATTTTTTAAAAAAATATAATTTCCCGGTTTTTAATCTCTGACCTGTAATTTTCCAAATTGTAACAGCTACATCTTTTAAATAATAAATCTGATTTGTTGCAATACCCATTATAAGTCCTAACTCAGAATATCCTGATTGTGAAAACTCTGCAACTAATTTTCTGGGAGAAAAAGTGTGAGAAAAAAGAAGAAACATTACAACAAAAATTAAAAATCTTAATCCAAATCTTAAAAATAAAATATATCCAGATACTGAAATGTTTAAAAAACCAAATAAGAGCATTTTATCCCCGAATAAAAATGGAAGTATAATAAATGATATCAGAAGCGGAAAAAGTAAAAACAATCCTGCACGGGCTTTAAAAGCTTTTCGTGAATAAATAAATGTAAAAATAATATTATAAAATGCCAAAAAAACAATGGATTTAAAATCTGAAAAAATTGCCAGAATTGATACTGTTACAATATAAAAATAAAAAGCAAAAAATGAAAAATCATTTTTCATGTTCAGATAATTCTTTTCCAATAAAATATCCTGTGTATGCAGCGATAATTCCTGGTATTGTATAAATCAAATATAAAATTGTAAAAACCAGTAAAATATTCGATATAATTATATCAAAAAAAGGTATAGTTTTTGCCTTTTCATAGACTTCGACAATATCCTGACCCATGAAAATCACTCTATAAAAATATCCCTGAAAAAAAGTCCATCCCTGTAATAAAATTCCAATAAATAAAGGTGTTAATTTCGATTTTCTTAATAAAAATATACATAAAAAAGCTAAAATTGTCTGTATAAAAAGTGCAAGAGTTATATTAAGATTAAAATGCCATGAATATACTGTCCTTATAACGGTAACAATAATTCCTGTTTTTATAACTGAAAATGGATTTTTATAATAAAAAACTGCAATACAGAAAATAAAAATTGGTACACTGGTCAAAACCATACCTTTGAGCGGAAGTCTTATTGAATGAAGATAATTACCTAGAAAAACTTCGGAAGCCGCCCATAACGCAGCAAAAACTGCAATTCTTGAGTATTCTTTAATTTTAGTTTTATCCATTTTTCCTCTTTTTAATTTTTTTCGTTATATTTTTTTATATATATCGTTTTATCACAAAAACCTCGAAAATAAAAGTTATCTTGTCCTATGACAATAATACTCTTCCCTTTTCTTTTTAGTTCCATAAAAATTTCAATAAGAAGATTTATTCCGTTAGAATCCTGACCAGAAAAGCTTTCATCAAAAATAAAAACATCTCTCTGTTCCATATTAGAATATAAAAGCATTAAAAATCGCATTTTCTGACCAAAACTCAGTTGTCTGTAATTTGATTTCGGATTAAGTCCCAATTTTTCAAATATATTGTTTTCAGTATTATCTAAAGTTGATTCTATTTCCTGTTCAAGATTATTAAAAAGAAAATGAAAATCAGGATTTTTATCAATAAAAACAACATTATTAATAATATTTGAAATTTTACCTTTTTGAATTTTTTTATCACCACATAAGATTTTTGCAAGTGTGGTTTTTCCAGCACCATTAAGTCCGGTAAAAGAGGTTATTTCACCTTTATAAATTTTGCCTGAAAAATTTTCAAGAATTTTTCTTCCTTCAATACTGTAATCAAGATTTTCAAACTGTACAAGAATATCTTTCTGCTGATATATTTTTTCTCTTTTAATTTTGTGTTTGTATAATTTTGATAATATATTTGTTTTATTTTCAATAATAATTTTCTGATTTTCTATTTTGAATATATTTTCAAAATCCAGATAAATTGTTTCAACTCCATGACCTGATATTATAAATGAGGTATTATTTTCTTCTGTGATTTTTTTTATAAGTGAAGCAATTTTTTT
>JBAZDD010000319.1:0-2841 GCA_041654635.1 Candidatus Muiribacteriota bacterium | reverse complement strand
AGGTATTTTTTCATTTACCGGATTTTCTGGCAGTTTTTCCATTGGATTATCATAAAAATCTTTTGAATTTAATATTATTGAAAAAATATTTTTAATTGAAACCTCAGGATCCCAGACTTTTTTATCATATTCATTTGTATATGGATTACGTTCGCCGGAGGATAAATTATCTGCATAGCATACAATCCATTTGTCAAGCCCGGCTTTTACAGCATTCAATTCTTCTTTTTCACTTTCGTGATGTTTTAGAGCATATTGTGCTATTTCTTCATTGGTGATTTCTTTTAAATATTTATAACCATATAATTGATGGGTTCCATTTTTTCCTCCCTCTTTACGCATTATAAATTTCCCAATATCGTGCAGTAATGCTCCGATGGCGATTTCTTCTCTTTTAAGTTCAAGTTTTTTTATTATTTCTGTCATGTATTCCTCCTAAATTATTTGTCCAAATCCAAATGAGGTTTTGGCACCAACACTGCTGTAAAATCCAAATTTTTTTAATCCAAGTATTATTGAATATTCTTCTGGTGTAAGTTTTTTGGTATCAAATGTAATAAATCCAGTAAATCCAGTTTGTGCCATGTTTTTGTAATACATTATTTCACTTTTTATTTTTAAGTTTGATACTATTAATTTATTTACAATTTCTGTTATTGTCTCCTGTTCAAAATTAATTTTGCATACACTGTTCCATCTTCTGGCAAGACTTGAAAAAATCAAATGTGGCTCTGGTATAATATAATTTGAGTTGTTTCTTCTGAATATTGTCGGTGAAATAAATTTAATAGTAAGTTTACCAGGGTTCTTTTTTAATATTCTGTAAAGGGTTTCTTCTTCTTCTACTTGAGCATATCTTGTCATTTTTGTCTGTGCAAAATATAATCCTGATAATTTAAGTGTTTGACCTGTTATTTTAATGTTTTTATCTTGTATAAGCTCGTTTATCAATGTCTGATAAATTTTGTCTTCAAGTATTGTTATTCTGAATCTGGTGTTTGAATCTTTTTCTGTAAAAAATCGACTGACTGTCATTTTTTTATCTGTAGAATTGTGTATTTCTTCTGACATATTTTTGTCAGTGTTAGAAATTTTTTCAAGCATGTTTGTCCATAATGCTTCTGTATAATTTTTATCTTTTTCAATTGGCAGTTTTTTATCTAATTCACCTATAATGCTGTAGAACATTTTTTCTCCTATAATAGTTTATATCCTTGTTTTTCAAATCTTTTAAGCATCGCCCTAAAAGTATGTGGTTTAATGTTTAAATATTCTGCTGTTTTAGTGGCATTTCCTTCAAAATTTTTAAGTGTTTTCCTGAAAATTTCAGCTTGAAGCATATTTATATATTCATCAAAACCTTTTCTGGGGTTATTATCTGAAAATTCAAGGTAATCTTTAAAATAATCTCTGGTTTCTTTTGATATGTCTGGTAATAAATTAATATTTGATACAATTTTTTCTTCTGAAATAAGAAGTAATCTTTTAATAATGTTTTCAAGTTCTCTAACATTGCCCGGCCACGAATAACTGAGCATTTTTTCTTTTATTAATTCGCTCAATTCTTTATTTGTATTATATTCTGTATTATATTTTTCTAAAAAGTATTTTATTAATAAAACTATGTCACTTCTTCTTTCTCTTAATGGAGGGATTTTTATTTCAACTACATTTATTCTGTGATATAAATCTTCTCTGAATAATCCTTTGTTTATTAATGTTTTTAAATCTTTATTGGTAGCACATAATAATCTAAAATCTACTTTATTTTCATTTGTATCACCAATTCTTGTGATTATTTTATCCTGCAATGTTCTTAAAAGTTTTGCCTGAATAAATATAGGCATTTCTCCGATTTCATCAAGAAATAATGTCCCTTTGTGTGATTCGCTGATTAATCCATTTTTATCTGCATTTGCTCCTGTAAATGCTCCTTTTTTATATCCGAATAATTCTGATTCAAATATTGATTCTGGTATTGCTGCACAATTTATGCTTACAAATTTTTCATTATTTCTTTTACTTAATGCGTGAATTTTTCTGGCAATTAATTCTTTACCAGTCCCTGATTCGCCTGTGATAAGAACAGATTCGTCATAAGGGGCAATGTTGTATGCCATTTCATATTTTTTTAATATTTCCGGGTGTTCTCCTATTATGTCTTTAAAGTTATCAAGCAAGTCTTTTTTATTTTTCTCATATCTTTTTAATGCAATATTTACCTGTTTTGTATGTTTTAATTCTAAACCAGGAAAACTCAGGCTATCAAGGTGTATTTCAGTTGTTTTAAATCTTCCTTTATTAAATTGTGGTTCTGTTCCCTGTATAAGACTTGCAGGAAGGTATCCTGCGAGTTTAAGCATAATCCATGCTGTTTTCATCTGAGGTGTTCCAGGGTCAAGGTAAACGTATAAATTGGACTTATTCTGGTATTTTTCAAGTATGAGTTTTAATTTTTCTTTTACAGTTATAAATATTTCTGTGTAATCTCTTGGGTCTGTCAGTTTTATAATGGTCTGAGATACATCAATTTTGATTTTCATGTTGTTTAATTCTTGTGTCAGATTTTTAGATTTTGTTATCAGCTCATCTGTTGTAAATAATTCTATGCTGTCAAATCTTTCATTGTGTAATACACTTAATATTGGTCCATTATTGTTATTATTATCATAAGGGTCTCTGTTCCCTACCCATGTTATTAAGATTTTTTTCATCTATAAACCTTCTTTTAATATTTCTATAATATTTTTCATGTGATTTTCAAATGGTTTGTTGAAAATATTTATGTGAATTTCAGTTAGTGTTTCAAATATTTCATAAGCTTTATTTTTAGAAAAACCG
>JBAZDD010000318.1:0-2844 GCA_041654635.1 Candidatus Muiribacteriota bacterium | reverse complement strand
GCGTATGATACTAAAGAATATCTGAAGTTTGAATATGAAATTAAAAATAATGAAAACCTTAACCATAATGAAGACCTTGAAAAATCAATATTCAGAAGTGAAACCAAAATTGCACAGAACCTGTTTTGATTTTGATTTACTGAATAATACAGTACTTCCACGCGGGCAGGCTTATAAATAAAGGATAATTAATTTTGAAATTAGGAAAAACATTTTGGTCGAACCTATGTATTACACACTTTAAATTAAGAATGATTTTTGATAAAATGATTTAATAATAGATTATAGAAAAAATAACAGGGGAATTAATGTCCTATTCAGATGTTAGATGGATTCAAAGATTTGAGAATTTTCAACAGGCACTTGCTCAATTAAAAAAATTTATTGATAAAAATGAGTTAAATGAACTTGAAGAACAGGGTCTTATTCAGAGTTTTGAATATAATTATGAACTTTCATGGAATACATTGAAAGATTTTTACGAAATGCAGGGTGAAACAGAAATTCAGGGTAGTCGTGATGCTTTCAGAATGGCATTTAACAGGGGATTAATTCAAAATGGTGACATCTGGATGGAAATGATAAAAAGTCGCGCTTTAACGACTCATACTTATAATCAGAAAACTGCGATGGAAATAATGAAAAAAATTAGAATTGATTATTATCCAGAGTTTATAAATTTAGAAAATAAATTAAAATCTTTAATAAGGTGATATCATTGGAATTTGGATTAAATGAGAATGTTATAAAACAGATTTGTTCTGTTTTTGAAAGTTTTCCTGAAATAAAAAAAGTCATTATTTATGGTTCGCGAGCTGTAGGGAATTTCAAAGATGGTTCTGATATTGATTTAACTTTAATCGGAGATAACATAGAATTTGAAATTTTGACCAAATTATTAAATGAGCTGGACGATTTATTATTACCTTATCAATTTGATGTTTCTGTTTTTAAAAATTTAGATAATCAAAATCTTATAAGTCATATTAAAAAACATGGAAAAATTTTTTTTGATATTACTCAAATTAAATAAGAAAAATTAGCAAGCCTTAAAGAGGTCAAAGAACGAAATAGGGAGGTCACGAAATAGGGAGGTCAAACCGTGGCATTACGCATTCAGGAAAAAATTGAAACTGATAATTTAAATTCTGTGTCTATGTTCAAGTGCATTTTTAATTGTAATTTTTATATCAATAATTTCTTTTTCTGTCATTTTATCTGAAACAATATTGAAATTCTGTTTTTTCATAATAAATTTCCTTTAATTTAAATTTTTCTTTTAATATTAACATACATTTGATAATATTTTAAATATTGTTTGTTTTTAAACTATTAGATGTTTATGCTGAGGTAAAATAATTCAAAGTTAGAGGTATGTATTTACTTAACAATTAGGTAATAATTTCTGAGGATAAAATTGTTAAACTGTCTGATTTGCTTCCTCATGACTGGAAAAATATCAAAAGTAATAATCGGGAGGTAAAATGAGCTCAACAAAAGAATTTGTGGATTATATAGCTGAACAGCTTCAAAATGCTGGTTTGATTTCGACACGAAAAATGTTTGGTGAATATGCTTTATACTGTAATGAAAAAGTTGTTGGATTAATCTGTGATAATCGATTATTTATTAAACAAACTGATGGTGGCAGAAATTTTATCGGAATAGAGAATATTGTTGAAGAATGTGCTTATCCTGGAGCAAAACCGTCTTTATTAATTGAAGATAAAATAGATGATTCTGTTTGGTTAACTGAATTAATTAAAATAACTGAAAAAGAATTACATGAAAAAAAACCAAAAAAGAAAAAGGTAACAAAATTACAAGGAGTGTCATAATGTTAAAAAAAATCAATTTCTTGTTTTTAGTATTTGCTTTATTGATTAGTTTCAGTATTTCTGGTTTTGCTCAAAATTTACATAATTTGCGGCTTGTTACTGTTACAGGTGTTGCTGAAGTTAGAGTTGTTCCTGACGAGATTATTTTAAATTTAGGAATTGAAACATGGAATCCAATACTTTCTGAAGCTAAAAAAGAGAATGATAATAAAATTTTTAATCTTATTGATTTTTTGAAGAACCAAAAAATTGAAGAAAAACATATACAGGTTGATCAAATTAATATTGAGCCACGATATGGCGAACAATGGGAACATAAAAAGTTTATAGGATACTTTGTAAGAAAGAATGTTGTAGTTACTTTGAGAGATATTTCAAAATTTGAAGAAATAATCAGTGGAGTGCTTGAAAAAGGCGTAAACTATGTTCATGGAATACAATTCCAGACCACGGAATTGAGAAAATTCAGAGATGAAGCTCGAGCTTTAGCTATAAAAGCCGCTTATGAAAAAGCAGTTGCTCTTGCATCAGAATTAGGTCAAAAGGTTGGAAGACCTCATACAATTCGGGAAGGAAATGTTAACTGGTTATCAAGTTATGGTTCTTGGTGGGGTGGCTGGAGAGCTGGGGGAATGGTTCAGAATGTGATTCAAAACTCTCAAAATGCTTTTGAAACAGAAAGCAGTATTGCACCGGGTCAGATAAAAATAAATGCTGATATTACGGTGAGTTTTGAACTTGAATAATTACCTGACCACAATAATTCCCTCAAACCGTTGTATTAACAATTGAAGAGGATTTTATGGATATTTTTTTTTGAGCTAAAAAAGAATTTGAAGGGGTCTTTACAAAAAAAACATCAATTTAAAATCTGGATTGAGAATTGCTGTTTGACCCAGCAATTCTCAATGAAGTTTTTTTCGTAATGTTTATATTTTTTTTGCTGTCGCCCCGGCGATGTTTTATGCCGGGGTCCATTGCTTTCAAGTTTTTGTAGGGGCAGAAC
>JBAZDD010000317.1:0-2845 GCA_041654635.1 Candidatus Muiribacteriota bacterium | reverse complement strand
TCAAGATATTACGATCCAACTCTTGGAAGATTTACTCAGCGTGACAAATTCAATGAAGCAGGATTTATAACAGGCAATCCAGCAGTGATATATAACCCACTACAGCTAAATGATTACACATACGTAGGCAATAACCCACTAATATACACCGACCCCTGGGGATATTGGACTTTTTCTATTGGCTATCAAGTAGATTTAATATTTATTGCTGGTGGTTCTTTATCTATAATGGTATCGATAGATGATAGTTATAATTATGCAATTCATTCTACAGTGGGTATTGGAGGTGGGTTCAGTGTATCTGCAAATCCTTTTCTTCAAATAACAAATGCAAAATCTGTTTATGAATTATCTTCATATACAGAAAAAGATATTACTTTAGATTTCTCAATAGGAGGTTTTGGATTAGTATTTGGACCTGGGAATCAATATGTTGGAGGATACATACCATTATCAATTTTTCGACCGCTTAAAAAAACTGGAATAGGTACATCCTATTTTGCATCAAAATTTGAATGGTCAAAAGAATTATATAGTGGAAAATTAAAAGATAAATCTTTTAATTTTTTTATTAAGGAAAATTGTAAATAAATGGTTTTTTTTGATCTTTTTATATTTTGTGTTTTTAATTTGATTTTATTAAAATTATCTAATTATATGGTTATCACTTTAACAATAATTTCTTTTTTTAGTTGGATTTATGCTCAATACTTATTTGAGAAAAAAAATTATTTTATAAATTTTCTAAAAGTTTTTTATGTAAAAGAAATTAATGTTTGTTTTGATAATTTGATTAATTTAGATACTGGTATTTATTTAATTGATTATCAAAATATAAAATTTTTGGTAAAAAATAAAAAATTAAAAAATAAATTAGAAAAATTCTTCTATAATTCTAATATAAATTTATTAATAAACGATGATTATGTTTTTATCAATTTGGGAAATGTTTATACTTTTGGATTTTTTGAAAGATTAAATTTAATAAATGATAAATATTTTTTAAATTTAATATATTTTAAAAATAAAAAAAAAATATATCGAATTTATTTATCAAATTTTTGTGAGATGATATGGGTTATCAGTATTTTGTTATTTATATTTTTAGCTATAATTTTAAATTCTTCGTTTGTATTAATATATTTAATTGTACTTCTAATGATTTTTTTACCTCATTTTATTTTTTTTATTATAAAAAAAGTATATTATAATAATTATAACTATGATGAAATAATCGAATTAAAAAATATTATAAAATATTCTATTGATAATAATTTAATAAAAAAAAGTAATAATAAAAAATTACCTGGAAGACTTTTTTTATGATGAATTTTATAATTTATATTTCTTATTAAAATAATAAACAGGAAAATCTATGAAAAAATGTTTAGCAAATATAACCAAACAAAGAATAGATGAGATTTATGGAGTTCTTAAGAGCAGTGACCGGACTTTCAGTCCTAGTGACGATAACAACAAATCCGTGAGAAGTGAGAAGTTAGAAGTGAGTAAGGAAAATCAAGAAATATACTTCATCCGGGATTATCTTGGTAATATAAAATCCATATTTGATGAAAATGGAGAAATTTTATATTACCGTCTTTATGATGAATTTGGTGGAGAATCAGAGGGTCAGGGTGATAATAATTTTACTGTGTTTAAATTCAGCATTAGAATATAAAAAAATACCAATTAAATCAAAAATATTAAATTTTATGAAAAGTTTTTTATGTAAATGAAAATATAAGATATTGGAATAATCCTGATTAATAAAAATGCTTAATATATTTTAAAATTAACAGCCCTAAGCATGAAATTCTCATCACTAGGACTTTAGTCCGGTCACTAGCCCTGAAAAGGGCGGTCACTAAGAATTTGTAAAATTCTGGTCACTGCTTTTTTAATCTTTGAATTTAAGTACCGGTAACCGGTTATCAGACATTCTTTACGTGGTAAAACTTTTTACAAATAATAAAAAAAATAAAAAAGTCCTTACGTTATTTCCAAAATACATGTATAATAAGATTATCAAAAATAAAGGGAGGATAGTAAGTAGTATGAAAAAACTAACTTTGCTATTAATTTTCGCAATTTTTTTCACTCTGGTAACTCCAGCTTCTGAATGGATTTCTTTTTCAAGAACAGATGAAAAAAATGCAACAAGAAATCTCGTAACCGATAAAGGTCACGAAGTTACAATCGACATCAATATTCCAGGTCTATACATGGAAGATGTTGAAATCGACGGTGTTAACTACAAAAAAATCAATGTTGAAAACTCAGCAGTTACACTATTAAAAGGTGAACCTGAACTGAGAAAAGTAACTGCTTTGATAGCTATGCCATATGGCGGACAGCCACAGGTTCAGGTTATTGATGCAAAATACACAGAACTTGAAAACATTAAGCTTATTCCATCTAAAGGTTCAATTGATAGAAATATCAATCCTGAAGATGTACCTTATGAATTCTCAAATACTTACAGTGTTAATGGCTGGTATCCAGCAATGGAAACACTTGCAAATGTTTCAGATAATTTTATTATGAGAGATGTTGCAGGTATTGCTCTTGAAGTAGTTCCTTTCCAGTATAATGCTGTTACTGAAACTTTAAGAGTTTTTACAGAAATGACTGTTAAAGTTCAGGTTGCAGGAACAAGAAACACTGACCCAAGAGTAAGTGCTTATGTTTCTTCAGAATTCGAAATGCTTTATCAGGACTTATTTATTAACTATACATCACCATTTGCTGAAAGAAACGGTGCAGTTGTCCCTGAAGTTAATAAAAATATGATGATTGTTACTCATTCTTCAATGAGAGATGCTGCTCAGGCTCTTGCAGACTG
>JBAZDD010000316.1:0-2876 GCA_041654635.1 Candidatus Muiribacteriota bacterium | reverse complement strand
CATTCCAATTCCGTTTGCCATTCTTGCAAGTTCTTGACCAATTCTTCCGATACCAATAATACCAAGAGTTTTTCCGCCAAGCTCAAATCCTACAAATCTTTTCTTTTCCCATTTTCCTTCTTTACATGTTCTGGTAGTATTATATAAATCTCTGGCAATTACAAACATCATTCCCATAGCAAGTTCAGCAACAGAAGCAGAGCTTGCTGTCGGTGTGTTTCTTACCATTATTCCCATTGATTCAGCTTTTTTTACATCAATATTATCAAGACCAACGCCACCTCTGATAATAAGTTTCATATTTGTGGAATGTTCCAGAATTTCAGCTTTAAATTTTGTAGCAGAACGCACAATTGCAATATTGAAATCTGGTACAACTTTGATTAATTCTTCAGGTGTCATACCTGTTTTTACTGTTACTTCAAGACCTGGAATTTCTTTTAGCTGGTTCACAGCTGATTCAGCTAATTTGTCACAAACTAAAAGTTTCATAAACATATCCTCCCAAAACTATTTTTAGTTAATTTATAATTTGATTATAACACGGTATTTTTTTAATTCAATACCTCTTCATTTTTTTCCGATAATTGTTTTAGAAACGTGTATGAAACGCGGGTGAAACGGGAATAAAACGCGTATGAAACGCGTATGGAACGGGAATGAAACGCGTGTGAAACGCGGGTGAAACGGGAATAAAACGCGTATGAAACGCGGGTGAAACGGGAATGAAACGCGTATGGAACGGGAATGAAACGCGTGTGAAACTTAAAAGCGGGAGGAGTAATGAGTAACTGTAAAAAATGTGGCGGGCAGATGAATGAATTTTTTGAGTGGAAATTTGAATACGGCCTCAGCAAGAAAAAAATTGTTCAGTGTGAAAATTGTGGAGAAAAAATTGCATTGGGACTTGTTGAGCTTTAAATATATCTGGAGGTTTTTTTAATGTTTTTTAAAGGTAAAAAAATACTTATTCTTATACTGGTCGTTTCATGTTTAACTGTTTATTCAAAACAGAAAGCTGATTACACAATAACAGCTATGGACTTACAGTATGGTGTAGAATCTTATGATAATGGTCAGGGAATAAAAGAGAATTTTTTCAGAATAAGAGTTTTACCTGAATTTCAACTATTGCCGGATACAAGACTGGGTCTTGACCTTTCTTTTATTTTTGATAAGGATGGAAGTATTAAAACAGACCATTATCAGGGAGATAATGGTTTCTGGAGCAAAATAAATTTTTTAGAACATGGTGTGTATAAATCTGAAAAATATATAAGAGCTGGATTTCTGGAAAAAATTACTCTTGGAAATGGTTCAATATTTAATAATTATTCAAATAAAACCAGATATCCTGAAAAACCCAAAAAAAGTGGATTAATAGCAAGAATTGAAAATAAACACGATGATGGCTATGAATTTATGATGGATGATTTATCAAAACCGTCAATTTTTGCAATTCGTAAATTCATAATGCCTGTTGATGATGTTGTTATTGGTTTAACTTATGCAATGGACAGAAAACCTGATTCGATTCATTATACATCTGAAAGTGTAAAAATATATGGTCTTGATTTTATCACACCAATATATCTTGGGTTTGGAAAAAATATTTATCTTTATGAGGATTTAACAAGAATAAAAGGACATGGATCTGCTTTCACGACAGGTTTAAAATATGACAGCAACAGCGATTTTAAAGCAAAAGTTGAATTTAACAGTTATTCATCAAATTTTATTCCAAAATATTTTGATACCTATTATGAAGCTGAAAAAGATAAAAAATTTCAGAAATTAAGATATATTGACATGACAGGCGGCAAGAGAATAAGAAGTTTGAATTTATTTGCTCAGAAGCAGTTTGGAAGTTTTCTCGGAGTTGAATTATTTACCGAATATTTTGACAGAAATGATTTAAGCCCGACACTTAAGTTGAATGTAGGATTGAAAGACTGGATATTACCTGAAGGATTGAAAGTTGACTGGGAATACTATAATAAAAATGTTGATTATTCAAATTTTCATGCTAACAGAAAAAACAGTGATGTATATATTAAAACAGATTTTACCTACATAACACCACAGGGAGCTGAACTTACAGTAACTCGAAAAAGACTGGTCAATGAAAAAGGAAATGTTGAATATCTTACTTCGTTTATGACTGGGTTTAAATTAAAATAACAGTGTTTTTTAAATTTTTAACAGCCGGAATAAAACTTAAAATTCCTTTATTAATAATTATTCTAAGTTATTCTCATTTTAAAAAAATATGTAGTTGTGAAAAAGAATGCGATATAAATGCTTTTATATCTGACAATAATATTGAAATTATAAAAAGTGAAAAATTAAAAAAAATCAGGGGAATATTAAAATCTGATAAAATCTATATTAATATCCATTTTATTGAAGAATATGATGAAATATTAAAGCATGAAATTTTCCATTTTCTTGAAAATAAACATAAAATCAAAACATTCAAAATTATATCTGAAACGTGCGCAAGAATTTACAGTTCTTAAGATTCTTTCCCGTTCTATCCGCGTTTCTTTCGCGTTTTATTTGCGTATTATTTGAGTTTTATTTGCGTTTTTATCTAAAAATCGTTATTATTTTATAAATAATATTTTCGGGGGCTTTTGTGTTTAAAATTACTTACTATGGTGATGAAATACTTAGAAAAGAGGCAGAAGATGTTGTGGTAAATTCTGAAACTCTTGAAATCGCAAAAAAAATGGTTAATGCGATGAAAATTTATAAAGGAATCGGACTGGCTGCACCCCAGGTGGGAATTTCAAAAAAAATAATTGTAATTCAATTATCTGATGATAGTGAACCAATGTTTTTTTTCAATGTTAAAATACTTGAGAAATCAGCAG
>JBAZDD010000315.1:0-2878 GCA_041654635.1 Candidatus Muiribacteriota bacterium | reverse complement strand
GACTGGCAGAGCGTGGTTACAAGAATGATGACATTGTTAAAATTGCTTCTTCAAATTTTTTGCGTGTATTTAATCAGGTCTGGGAGAATTTATGAAAGATATTTTAGTTGTTGATGATGAAAAATCTGTATTAATGCTTATTGAAAGTTTTCTTCAGGAAAATAATTTTAATACAGCGGTTGCCATGAACGGTATTGATGCAATTAAAATTCTTGAAAAAAGAAGTTTTGATATTATTATTCTTGACCTTTCAATGCCGGCACTTGATGGTTTTGAAGTTTGTCAGCATATCAGAAATGTACTTATGCTTGATACAAAAATTATTGTAATAACTGCTTTTGAAAATTCCAGCAGACTTGATGAGCTTATCAAATTTAATGTTTCAAAAATCTTTATCAAACCTTTCAAAGTTGAAGAATTAATCAATTATATTAACAGCGAGGAGTAAATTATGTTAAGAACAAGGTTTGCACCATCACCTACTGGTGCACTTCATTTAGGTGGAGCAAGAACAGCGCTTTATAATTATCTTTTTGCAAAAAATCACGATGGTGAATTTTTACTGAGAATCGAAGATACTGATATTGAAAGGTCAAAAAAAGAATATGTTGATGATATTCTTTCTGCATTGAAAGGTCTTGGTTTAAACTGGGACGGGAAAGTTATTTATCAGTCAGAAAGATTTGATATATATAAAAAATATGCAAATGAACTTGTGGAAAATGATTTTGCATATTCTGAAGACGGAGCGATTAAATTCAGAGTACCTGAAAATACAGAGATTGAATTTAATGATATTCTGCATGGAAAAATTAAATTTTCTACTAAAGAAATTCAGGATTTTGTTATTATTAAAAATGACGGCTCTCCAACTTATAATTTCAGTGTAGCTGTTGATGACCATGATATGCAGATAACTCATGTAATCCGCGGTGATGACCATATTACAAACACTCCTAAACAGGTGTTGATTTATAAAGCTTTTGAATGGAATATTCCTGGATTTGCACATATTCCAATGATTACAGGTGAAGATGGTCAGAGATTATCTAAAAGACATGGTGCGACTGCTGTAACTGAATATTTTAAAGAAGGATTTATCGGGCAGGGTCTTGTAAATTATCTTGCTCTGCTTGGATGGGGTTTTGATGGTAAAACTGAAGTTTTTACACTTGATGAATTAATTGATTTTTTTGATTTGAAAGTTGTGAATAAAACACCTTCAAAATTTGACCTGACAAAGCTCAGCTGGATTAATTATATTCATTTTGACAGATTAAAAAGTGAAGATAAATATTTTTATGTTAAGTCATATCTTCCTGAAAATATCAGAGATGAAAAAAATAAAATTATTGAGATTTTGAATATTTCTGGTAACAGGCTTAAAAATCCACAGAATTTCTTTAAAGAATACGATTATTTTTTTAATGATAAAGATAAATATGAGATTGATTCAAAAAAGAAAATTTTTGAAGATAAAAATAAAATTATTGAAATTTTGAAAGAATCAGCTAAAATATTAAATAAAGACAATGATTTTACAATTAAAACTCTCGAAAATGATATTGATGAGATTGTTACACATACTCAGTCGAAACTTGGCGATGTAATTGCTGTATTACGAATGGCTGTTGCGTATTCACTTGTGTCACCTGGAATTTATGAAACATTAAATGTTCTTGGTAAAGAAAAAACAATGAAAAGAATTGATAAAATAACTGATTTTTATAAAAAGAATGAGGGTTGATGTGCTTTTAAGAAAATATAATAATGTCAAAGTACTTGATGAAAACGAGAATGTGCTTGTAAGTGATTTGTCGTGTGGAATTTATCTGAAAGATATAATATATGTAAATGGTGGGAATGAAAATCTCGGATTTACAAATCTTGTTTCAGATTTGATAGGTACATTTTCATCTGGTGAAATTGAATCCAATATTGAATTTAAACCTTTTCTGATTCATTCAGGGTTTGATTTTTTTGATAATTTCAGAGCTGATAATATTCTTTTAAATATTATAAAACTTTCCCCTCATCCGGTAAAATCTAAAGAAATTCTTAACATGAGAGCTTCTCTTGGACTTGAAAATAAAATAATTAAAAAATTTAATCTTGAAGAAAAAATTCTTTTTCATATTCTGCTTGGTTTTGCAGGTGGTTTCCGAATTTTTGTGCTTGAAGATGTTTTTATGGAAAATAGCAGAACTAATGCAAGACTACTTGAATTAATTCAAAAATTTTCTGAATTTTCAACTTTTATAATTAGAACTTATCAGGATAGAATACCTGATTTGGTTAATAAAGTGATTTTTTTTAATAATGAAAACCGATTTATTCAATCTGTCGAATTATCGAAAACAACACTTGTCGAATTGACTTTGTCTAAATCTATAAATTTAAAAAAGTATTATATAAAAGACAGTAAAGCTCTTGTTTCAGTTGATAAAGTTAATGAGTTAAAAGCTTTTCTTGACAAATCAGGGGTAAAAGTCCTGAATCAGATTGAGAAAACCCCAACAGCTGAAGAGCTGATTTATTGCAGTAAGTAAGTGAGTAAGTGAATAAGTGAGTAAGAAAAAACAAAAACATTAAACTGTTAACGGATTATACGAAGCTATAAAGTAACTTGCCGGGTGGCTAGTGGGCAGAGGGCTTCCAAATTGTTAAATTGGAGCATTTCCCAATTTCAATTTGGGAAACTGCCCCGACGACAGGACCCGGAACATAGAGTTTGTTATTACGATAAAATGGTGAAACAGTTTAATGTTTTTACAAATGCTGACCACTAATGAATACACGTATGAAACGCGATAAAAACGCGTATGAAACGGGAATAAACCGCGAATAAAACGGGTATGAAACGGGAATAAACCTAAAG
>JBAZDD010000314.1:0-2899 GCA_041654635.1 Candidatus Muiribacteriota bacterium | reverse complement strand
ACCCATTGTTTTTGCAGTTCTAAATGTAATACCCGGCATTGTCTGATATGGCATTTCTGAACATACTATGTTTGTGCTTGTATTTACATCAAATCCAAAATCATAATCTGTTCCTAAATATGAAAATGCTTTTACAAGAACTTTTCTTATATAATCTTCATCAACTTTTCCAACTCTTAAAGCATTTTCTTTCAGTCTTAACACTGCTAAATCATCAATATGAAGAAAATCTCGAAGACTTCTGATTGTAACACCTGGTCTTAAAGCTTCAAGCACTTCATTGTTATAATAAGATGTGTAATTCTTTCTTTCTTTGTTAGCAAGTTTATTTAATTTTTCATCAATAAAATTTTTATCATCTTTGAGCAGGGATTGGAATAATTCACCTGGTTTACCAGAATATATTGCTACATGACCAAAATGACCTGGAATAAATGTATCTGTCATTAAAAAACCAGCTTTTTCAACCAGCACATCACCTGGTTTTAAAATTTCATTTAATATTGGTAAAATTTCTTCAGTGTTTATAAAAGGTTTTCTGTTTTTCTGCAATGAACCAACTGTGTTTCCAAAAAATCTCGACATTGAAATTTTAAAGTTTCCAAATCCGTGAACCACACTTTCCCATCCTGATGAAAAAAATCCACCAATTTTTTTAGCCCATTTTTCAACAAATCCAATATCTGCTAATTTTTCAAGAAGTTCGTTGTTTTTAAGCTCAGTAATTATAAAAATTAAATCCTCATCTTCACCGTTAATCGCCTCAAGTGTTTCTATTTTTTCACATTTTTTTAAAAATTCTTCGGTTTTTTCAAGTAGAAAACTTCGACTGCTCATACTCATATTTTCTTTTTGAATATCATCTAAACTTCTCGAGTTTATCTGCATATATTCTTTCATCAATTCTTCAACTGAAGAATCTGAAAGTTGTGAAAGTTCTTTAAATTTTGCCTTAAGTGTGTCATTTTTTTCAACCATAGAATCGATTTTGTCTGTAATATCAAATTGTAGCAGTCTTGAAATTAGACCTAACCCTTGAATTTTGAGTTTGAGTAAATTTTCTTCTTTCTGACTTAATCTTTTAATATCCCCTGGAATAATATTTTTATCAAAATTAATGTAATCATCCCAGTTTTTCTTTAAATATTTCTGCATTTCATAAACATCAAGAAAAATTTTATTTATTTCATCGTGAAGTTCAGAATAAATAACCCCATCTTCATCCATAGTTTGCGCAATAAATCTGAATTTTTCATAGGTTCTCACACTCTGATTTTTAATAAAATCATACTCTTTTAGCCTGTTTTTAAACACATGCTGAGTATGTAAAAGCTGTGTTGCAAATATACCAAGACATAGCCCTGCAAGTAAAAATACTGTTAAAAGTTTTTTCATATTAATTCACCTTTCTTTTCTATTTTGTGTCAAAATAAACATGATTTAAATATTCAGTGTTTGAAGGAGATTTTCTGATTAAATCCTCAAGCACTTCACCAGTTCTGAATCCTTTTGCCCCATTTAGACTTCTGAAAGGAATATTCAGATAAAGTCTTTCGTAATCTTTAATCGAATGTCTTTCATTCGCTTCTGGATATACATCAGAAAATACATTCAGATATCCTGCTGAATTTAATTTTAGTCCTGTATTTAAATATCCGAGAATATTTGTATAAAGTTCATCAAATTTAACATGTCTGAAATTAGGAATTGGAACTTTAGTTCCATCACCAGTAAGCGCTGCTTCCATTATTGAAGTTGCATCATTACAAACTGCAAGCACTCCATAACCCTGATTAGGGAATTGATAAGCATCTTGAATATAATTAAATAGCTTTTGAATTTCACGCGCTGTCTGAACAAATTTTACAAGATTTTCTTTTTTGTTGTAAACATGAGTAATTTTATATCCAGGCCATTGACTTCTTCCAATCAAAGCTGGTGCATAATATGTGCCCTGATCATAATTTTTGTCAGGACCAAGAAATGAATACCATTTAACAATTGCAAGAGGTTCTGCCTGATTTTTATTATATATTGTCAACAGATGTTCTGTATGATTCATTGGTACATAAGAGGTTTTATTATCAGGATTAACTTTCATGTAAAATGGAAATTCTATCGGATAATATCCTCTGTCATTTTTAAGAGCAAATCCACCGAATGAAAGAAGTGTTCTTGCTTCAAAAAGAGTGATGTCATAATCATCATGATTATAGAAAAGTTCTATTAAATCTTCACCATTTTTTACAATATGTTCTGTTCCGTTAAGATGGAATGTTACTGGCTGATATGCGCCTTTTGTATTGTAATTTGAAAGCTGATTTAAAACATCAGCAAGTAATATTGAATTATATTTAACTGAATCAGGGTATTCAACAATATAAAGTAAAGTTCCGATTTCTCTGTTTGTTCCAGCAAGCTGAAACATTGATGAAAAGTTTGATTGTGGAATTTCTCTGTCAAAATCACCTTCATTTCTTTCTTTGAATTTATAATCTGAAACCAATGTGAAATTTTTGAATTTGAACCCAGGATAATCTGGTGTAAATTCAGTTTTAATTTTATCTTTCAGTGAAAAAGAAATAACATTATGATAATATTTTAAAATTGCAGGATTAAGTCTTGCAAGTTTATTTTTGTCCATTTTTTCAAGAAGATCAAGCGCTTTGTTGATAAAATATTTTTTCAATCCTCTGTCAGGTGTACCTTCAGGAAAACAATCAAGAAATTCTGCCATTTCATTCATGTATTGTTTTTCTTCTTCAGTAAATAAGTTGCTTCTTGAAGCCTGAGCTGTTCTTGAAGCACTTGGGAAATTTGCAGGAAAATAAGTTTTAAGATGTTTTCCAACCTGCTCGGTGATAAAAAGTTTTTCTTCAACTTCAATTGTCTGCCACAA
>JBAZDD010000313.1:0-2903 GCA_041654635.1 Candidatus Muiribacteriota bacterium | reverse complement strand
AACTCCGAACCCATATGTGAAATCAGGTTATCGAATTTTTTTAAGTCTTCTAAAGTGTAATCGAATTTATTGAAATTTAATTTTTTTAATTTTTTCATATATTTTTTATAAATTTTTTCAAACTCATCTATCATTTCTTCGTGAGTATTAAAATATATTGCTAATCTTTTTCTGGTTTCTTTTTTTGATATCTTTTTCATACTTTGCCTCCTTTCTATTAATAATGAGATTTAAGTATTTTATGAAAATCTTCAGCTTCTTTTAAAGTAAGAGATTTACGGACTTGTGAATCATCAAGCAATATATATATTTCTTTTAAAACTATTCTCTTTTTTTCATCTTCATCTCTGTTTTCTTCTTCTTCAAACATATAAGCAATATCTTCATCAGCTTTAATATTTTCAATATCTTTTTCTGTTAATTCCTGGCAGACTAATTTGGTTTTATCTAAATAGTCAGTTATAGCTTGTTCTATTGAATGTCGGGCAAAGAAACTTTTTTCTGGTAGGATTTTTTTTGCAAGTCTTCTTACGTTTATTCTTTCGTTTCTATAATCCTGAAAGTTATAATTTTCTTTTTCCAGTTTCTTGAAATACTTTGAAAAATCTGGATTTTCTTTAAGGATTTTATAATCTTCTTTAGTCTGATTAAAATTTTCATGCAGTTTTTTTAAATACCTTATGATTTTAGGTGAATATGACAGATATGAATCGAAATGGATTTTAAAATCAAAATCTAATTCCTTTTCAGATATTTCTTCCATCAGTGCATTGTTTTCAAATTTTAATTCATCAGAACATAAATCTTTTAAATAATTTTGGTCATTAAAAACGATTTGAAGTTTTTCCTCAAAATGAGTGATGAAATCAAAAAAATTGACTATACATATAGGTGGTCTTACAGTCACTTCTTCGTCTGCGATTAAATAGTTTACAAAATCAGCTGTTTCTTTAAGCATTTCGATAAATTTTTTGAAGTTATAAATTTGTTCTTTTGATAAAGTATTCATAAAGCCTCCTTGTTTTTTGACCTTTTCAGTCATAGTTTAAGCAGGAATTTAAAAGTGCATTATTTGAATGTGTCAGGTAAAAATGTTAGATTGTAAAAATTAGAGTGACTGTTATATATTTTTACCTTTTTAGCAGTTTTTTTATAGATGCCTGCAAGCTGGTTTCAAATCGCATCTTTTTTATCCCACTATAATTATCGTAACATTTTTGAAAAATCTTGTCAATAGCAAAGTTATAGACCGCATTCCGCTTTATCTTAAAATATCGATATAAACGATAAAAAAGAATAAAAATAATTTACGGTTATAAAAAACCAAATAATAAGGTTTTTAAAAACCGTTGACAAAAATTAAAAAAATGGTTATAGTTAACCATAGAACAACTTGTTTTTAAAAGGAGATAAAAATGGAAAGAATAAATTACAATAAGTTAAAAGAAATAGATTTAAAAGATTTTGAAATTTCAATGATTAAAATTGAAAAATTGTACAAGAGGAGTTTAAGTAATGTTTTTTATAAAGTCGTATTTGCTTTCCTGGCATATTTATATAAAGAGAATAAATTAGATGATTTAGAATTTTTTGAAAATGAATATACAAAAAATGAATTAAAAGATATATGTAGAAAATATAAAAAAGATATAGAGGGTTTAGCTTCAGATTACAGGATTGATGTTTTTATTGCAGGTGTTCTTTTTTCAGAAGATAATAAATTTACTGGAATAGATGAACAGTCAACCCCGGAAGGTGTCTGTGAACTGGCTAATAATATATTGAATATTCAAAAAGACGATATAGTGCTTGATTTAGGTTCAGGGGCAGGGAATTATATTATTTATACTGCTTTTAACACTGAGGCGGAAGAATTTTATGGAATTGAGTTAAATAAAGATTCTGTTGTTATATCTCAAATTAGAAGTTATTTTACAGCCAAAAATATAAAAATTTTTAATAATACAATTTTTAATGAAGAGGATAAAAATAAACGAGCGGATAAAGTGTTTTCTAATTTTTCATTAGGGAAAAGATTTTCAGATATAAAAAGAGAAATATATAAAGTGCCTGAACTAAAAGTTTTTTTTAAAAAACAAGATAAGCTAATATCTGGGGATTGGGCATTTATAATGGGTGGATATTTGAATTTAACTCAAAATGGCAAAGCATGTATAGTTACATCAAACTCCAGTTTATGGAATGAAGTAGATAAAAATGTCAGGGAAGAAGTTTTAGAAATGGGAATAATTGAAGGTGTTGTTTCACTTGGTGAAAAAGTATTAAATAACACCAGAACATCTGTAAGTTTGATTGTTTTAAGTAATGGTAATAAAGAAGTTAAAATGATTGATGCTTCAGAGGTGTTTACTGAGGGTAGAAGACAGAATTTTCTTCTAAAATCGGATATTGAAAAAATTATTGAAGCGTATAATAGCGATGAAAAAACTGAAATCAGCAGGAAAGTTACTATTGATGAAATAAAAAATCATGATTTTATTTTAAGTCCACAAAGATATATGCGTAAAGAAAGTCAAATTAAAAATGCTGTAACACTTGATGAAGTTGTAAAATCTATACAGAGGGGTGCGTCAATTTCTTCTTCAAAATTGAATGAACTTGCGACAACAGAAGACACTGGAATTTATTATCTTCATTTAAAGGATGTCAATGAAGGTTTAATAAATCATGATTTGCAGAGGCTTAAAGAGTTGGATAGAAATCTTGAAAGATATATTTTAAATAATGATGATCTTATATTTACTAAAATGTCCCCATTCAAAGTTGCTCTGGCAAAAGTCAGACAAGGTCAAAAAATTGTAGCAAGTGGAAATATGTATATTCTTGAAATTGATAAAAGTAAAATTGTTCCTGAATATTTAGAAGCGTATTTACAGAGTGAT
>JBAZDD010000312.1:0-2909 GCA_041654635.1 Candidatus Muiribacteriota bacterium | reverse complement strand
TCCTAAAGTTTGGGCGTGGAAATCAAACAGAATTAAACAGATGAAAGCAATCTGTGACAAAGTAATATGTCTTTTTGATTTTGAGAAAAATATATTTGATTCAAACGGATTTGAAAATGTTTATTACTATGGAAATCCGCTTGTAGAATTTGTAAAACCCTCTAAAAACCAAAATCAATTTCTTTCAGAAAATCCTGAAATCGAAAAAGATGATGAAGTCATACTTCTTATGCCAGGTTCAAGAAATCAGGAGATTATAAAACATATACCTGAAATGCTTAAAACCGCAGAGCTTTTATATAAGAAAAATCCAAAATTAAAATTTGTGCTTGTAAAAGCTCCGAATGTTTATATTCTGATTGACCCGGCTAATGTTAATGTGCCATTGATTGTTAAAGATAGTGATATTTACTGCTGGCTTAGATATTCTAAATTTGCGATTGTAGCTTCTGGAACAGCAACACTTGAAGCAGCAATTTCAAATATACCAATGGCTGTAGTTTATAAAGTTAATCCTTTGACATATATGATGGCGAAGATGTTAATTGACATTAAATACGTCAGTCTTCCTAATATTATAGCTGGATATCAGGTTGTTCCAGAGTTTATTCAAAAGGATTTTAAAGCTGAAATAATAGCAGATTATATTAATTCGCTACTTGAAAATAAAGAAAAATATAATTTTGTAAAAGAAGAACTTGATAAAGCTGTATCGAAAATTTACAATACAGATATTTTGGCAAAAATTTCAAATGTAATACTGGAGAAATAGTGGATAATGAAATAAAAAAGAAAAAAATACTTTTCAGATTGTTCAGTTATATACTTCCATATAAGTTTCATATATTTGCTGCATTTGTGTCTTCAATTGTTGTTGCAGCGGCATCTGCATCTCCTGCCTATATAGTCGAAAAGCTTCTGAATAATGTTCTTCTTGAGAAAAATGAATTTTATCTTAAAGCAGTTACAATTGCATTGCCATTTCTTCTGTTGATCAAAGGGATATTTTTTTTCTTTCAGAATTATGTCATGGCTTATGTCGGACAGAAGATGATTATTGGCATCAGGTATGATGTTTTTGCCCATCTTCAAAAAGTTTCTTTATCTTTTTTTTCAAAAAAAAGCACAGGTCATATTATATCAAGACTGACAAACGATGTTAATGTTTTACAGTTTATGGTTCATGGCTCAATGAATATTATTGTAGATATTATAACAGTTATAATGCTTGTAAGTTATCTTTTTTATCTTCACTGGAAACTCACTTTACTGGTTTTTATTGTTTTGCCATTAATTGGTGGAATAGTTGCAAAATTTTCCTCTAAATTACGACGAGCTGGACACAACATTCAAAGTAAAGTTGCTGATGTAACTTCTATTCTTCATGAGGCTATATCAGGAGTACACATTACCCGTGCTTTTACAATGGAAGAAAAGGAAATACAGAAATTTCATGAAAAAGATAAAGAAACTATGAAAGCAAATTTAAAAGGTGTTAAATTACAGAACACTGTTGTGCCGCTTGTTGAACTTATGAACACAATAGGAATAGCTATAGTTATGTATTATGGTGGACTTATAGTTATAAGTGGTGAACTTACAACTGGCGAATTAATAGGATTTCTTGCAGCCTGTGGAATGACTTTTACGCCGATTAAAAAACTCACAAGTGTAAATTCTGTTTTTCAGCAGTCTATATCAGCAGCTGAACGTGTTTTTGATATAATGGGAGAAGAACCTGAAGAACATAATAATCAGGATATGATTGTATTAGATAAAGTTGAAGGCAAAGTTGATTTTGAAAATGTAAGTTTTTCATACGATGGTAAAACTGAAGTTATAAGTGGACTTGAACTTCATACAAATCCTGGTGAAATAGTTGCTCTTGTCGGACCTTCAGGAGCCGGGAAATCAACTCTTGTAAGTCTTATCCCAAGATTTTATGCTGTAAACTCAGGCAGAATTTTAATTGATGGTTATGATATAAATAATCTCAATATAAGAAGTATTAGAAAGCATATTGCGGTAGTTCCTCAGGATACAATTCTTTTTTCTGGTACTATTGCTGAAAATATTGCTTATGGAAGACCAGATGCTTCAATGGAGGATATTATTGAAGCTGCGAAAATGGCTAATGCTCACAGGTTTATAACTGAATTTAAAGAAGGCTATAATACCCTTGCGGGTGAAAGAGGTACTCTTTTATCAGGTGGTCAACGTCAGAGAATTGCCATTGCACGAGCATTACTGAGAGATGCTAAAATTCTTATTCTTGATGAAGCAACAAGTGCTCTTGATTCTGAATCAGAATCTCTTGTTCAGGAAGCTCTTGAAAAACTTATGAAAAACAGAACCACTTTTGTTATTGCTCATAGACTTTCCACAATTAGAAAAGCTGACAAAATATGTGTTATTGATAATGGGAAAGTTGTTCAGATAGGTACACATTCAGAATTGCTTGAAAAAGGTGGAGAATACCGCCAGATATACAATGCTCAGTTTTATTTTCTTGAAGAAAATGAAAAATCTGTTGAGGTTTAATTTGTGGATTTAAAAAGAACTGCCGGGTTATATTTATTTAAAATTTTAAATTTTCTTCTTTTTCATACTCTCAGAATTAAAACTTATGGCGAAGAAAATCTTAAAAAATATAAATCTCAAAACCAAGGTTTTATTGTTACTTTCTGGCATGGTGAACAGTATATTTTAACTCAGTATCTGAGAAATTATGGATTAAATCTGATAACTTCACTTTCGGCTGACGGTGAACTTCAGACAAGATATCTTACAGGACTTGGATATAAATGTATAAGAGGTTCAAGCTCGAAAGGTGGAACAAAAGCCTTAAGAGATATGTTGAAAGTTGCGGGTAGCGGTAATTATGAACCTTTTGCAATTGCAGTTGATGG
>JBAZDD010000311.1:0-2916 GCA_041654635.1 Candidatus Muiribacteriota bacterium | reverse complement strand
GTAATAGCAAGAGCATTAGAAAATAACGGAAAAATAACAAATCAACCGGGGGCAGCCACAGTAGCCGACAGCATAAATGTCCAGGCACCAAGAAACAGCATAATGGCAGTAGATTATCTTACAAAATACAAAGGTGAAGCAGTAATACTAACTGACAGCCAGATAATGGAAGCAGAAGTTAAACTTGCAAGAAATACAGGAGTATTTGCAGAACCTGCTGCTTCTTGTGCGTATGCCGGATTTTTAAAACTTAAACAGACAGGTAGAATATCAGAAAAACGCTCAATAGTAATGTTGACCGGCAACGGATTAAAAGACATAGAATCCGCCAAAAAAGCAGTCAAATAATTGGGGTCGGGACCCAAAGTTTGACTCGAAAAATAAAAATAAGTATAAATTATAAATCTGTCAATTGTGGTAATTCGAGAAATAGACAAAAAATTAAAAAAAGGAAAGTTTATATTTGTGAAAGTTCATGAAATGGGGTACTTGCCGATGATTTGAAGAAAAATTGATATATTAACAAAAGTAGTATAAAATTATTTTAATAATAACGAAATAAATTAATCAAGGTATTTTTATGAAAATTGAAAGTATTAAATTAAAAAATTTTAAATCTTTTAAAAATATTGAAATGACTGATATACCAAATTTTTGTGTTTTAGTTGGAGAAAATGGAGCTGGTAAAAGTACTATTTTCAGTGTTTTTGCATTTTTAAAAGAAGCTTTCACTTCTAATGTTAATACTGCTATTGTTAAGCTTGGCGGTAGCAGAGGTCTTAAAGAAGTCATAACCAGAGGAAGTGAAGGGGCGATAAAAATAGAACTGAAATTTAGAGAAAAGAAAAAAAGTCCTCTAATAACTTATATTTTAGAAATAATTGAATTTGAAAACAAAGCTATTGTTAATCGTGAAATTTTAAAATATAGACGTGGCAGTAGAGGTAAATCATGGCATTTTATTGATTTTAAAAAAGGAAAAGGTCTTGCAGTAACAAATGAAATAGAACAAATAGTGAATGAAAAAGAATTAGTCAGAGAAGAACAAGTATTAAAATCTGCCGATATTTTAGCTGTAAAAGGATTAGCTCAATTTGAAAAATTCCCTGCTGTTGTTACTTTAGGGAATTTAATTGAAAATTGGCATATCTCAGATTTTCATATCAATGCTGCCAGAAATGAGCAAGAAGCTGGATATGCTGAACATTTATCTAAAAATGGTGAAAATCTTTCAATTGTAGTGCAATATTTATATCAGAATCAAGAAAAAATATTTAACCTCATACTTGAAAAACTTAAAAATCGAATTCCAGGCATAACAAATATTGAAGCTAAAACAACTGAAGAAGGCAGAGTTTTACTTAAATTTCAAGATGGTTCTTTTGAAGACCCTTTTTTAGCAAGATATGTATCAGATGGGACTATTAAAATGTTGGCTTATTTGATTTTATTATATGATCCTAAACCACATTCTTTGTTATGTGTTGAAGAACCAGAAAATCAGTTATATCCAGATTTATTAGAAGAACTTGCAGAAGAATTCAGAACATATGCTAACAAAGGAGGTCAAGTTTTTGTCTCAACGCATTCACCTGATTTTTTAAATGCTGTAAAATTACATGAAGTTTATATTTTAAGAAAACAAAAAGGTATTACAAAAATAGACAAAGCTTCTAATATTTCACAAATAAAAAACTATATGAATAATGGTGACAAAATGGGTTATTTGTGGAAACAAGGTCTTTTTGATGGGTGAGTTTGATGAAAAATATTGTTTTTTTTCTTGAAGAAAAATCAGCAAAAGTTTTTTTAGAAATAATTGTTAACCGATTGAAAACTAAATATGATAATTATGATACAAATTTTTATTTTATAACCTTTGAAGGTAAAAGTGATTTATTAAAAAAATATATAAAAAAAATTAAACATTGGAATCTTCCTAATAGTAATTTTTTAATTTTTATTGATGAAGATAACAATAAATGTATTGATTTAAAAAATAAAATAAAAAACGAATTACAAAGTAATAATTTAGGGAATACGATCATTAGAATTGCTTGCAAAGAGCTTGAAAGTTTTTATCTTGGGGATTTAAAAGCTGTAGAATCAGTTTATAATGTTAACAATTTAGCCCGCCATCAAAATAAAAAATTATATCGTCAGCCTGATTTTTATCCTGACCCTAAAGGAAGATTGATTAAATTAACTGATAATAATTATCAGGAAGTCGATGGCTCAAGAAAAATTGCAGATTATATTAATTTGGATTTAAATATAAACAAATCGTCAAGTTATAATTGTTTGTTAAAGTCAATTATCAAATATATTTAATGCTGGATTTAAAAAAGAAATTTTGTGTTTTGATTTTGAGAATTCCTGAAATCTATTATTCAACTAAGCCTGATTTCATGTTATAATGTTTTAATGCAGAAAACTTTAAAAAGTGAAGTTTCATTAATTAATTTGAATATTGTATTTGAAAATACCGATTTTATTATTATTAACAAATCTCATGGAATACCTGTCGCCCCTGACTGTAAAGATATTGGCAGAGAATGTCTTCACCAAATTCTTAAACAAAAATATAATAATAATATATATATGATTCATAGACTTGATGCAGGAACTGCTGGATTAATGGTTTGGGCTAAAAATAAAAAAACACAGCGTGAATTATCCTGTCAGTTTGAAAATGGAGAAGTTTATAAAGAATATATTGCAGTTGCAAAAGGGAAAATAGCAAATCCATTATCAATAATAGCACCAATAACAAAAAAAAATTATCATGGTAGATATAAAATCAATTTTGAAAATGGCCTGCAGGCAAGAACCACAATATATCCTTTAAAACATTTAAAAAAAAATACAATGCTTAAAATAATTCTTCACACCGGTAGAACACATCAGATAAGAGTG
>JBAZDD010000310.1:0-2929 GCA_041654635.1 Candidatus Muiribacteriota bacterium | reverse complement strand
TAAACAAAAGCAAGATACATCTCAACATCTTTTCGCCAGTCATTAAAATCAGGATGATAACCATGAAGAGTTTTAATATAATCAATTCTGCGTATGAGTTTTTCAAGTTCTTCAATAACCAGTTTTTTAGAAATAATTCTCAAAATCTACTCCTCTTTTTTTATATAATTTAACAATGGAATAAGGAGAAAGATTATAGAGCTCATAACAATAATTCCACCTATTATCTGTAAGTAAAAATGATAGTTAAAGAAAAATAATGTAATGTTTAATGGGAAAAATCTTAAAACAGGTTTTACAAAAATATCGAGGAAAATAAATAATATACCTGTAATCAAAGCATAAATAGCCATTTTCCTAAATTTGTTATAAAAAATTATAATATTAATAATTATTTCATTCATAAATTAATTTTAAAGTATTTTCACTTCTTTTTCAATAAAAATTAAAATTAAGCAGCAATTCTCAATAAAATTTAAAGAAAATCCTGTTCTGGATGGGGTTTGTGCCGTCAAACTTTATGATTTAGTAAAGTTGGAAGGCCAGACCCCTAAAGAATTTTCAGTTAAATTGAGAATTGCTGATAATTAAGAAAAAAAAGCACCTATTGCACCATTAAAAACTGGGAACTCCATTTTTACCGGTGCTTTTCCAAAATCTTTTTTGATAAAATAATTAAGTGCTTTATTTTCAGCCAGTCCACCTGCGAAAACAATGGGTATTTCCGAAGAAAACTTCATTATTAACTTTTTGAATCTTTTATATAAAGCATAATTTACGGAAGCAGCCAGAACATCTTTTTTTATTCCAGATGATAAAAGTCCAATAAGTTCGGATTCAGTAAAAATTGCACAAGTTGAATTTAATTCGATTACATTTTGATAATAATTTCCTATTTCATTAATACCGAGAATATTTGACATATTTTCAAGAAACCTTCCCGAAGAAGCAGCGCATTTTTCATTAGTTATAAAATCCGCCATTTTACCATTTTTTGATAAAATAACTTTAGTATCCTGCCCCCCTATATCAAGAAGAATAAAATTTTCAAGACCTGATTGAACAATCGCTCCTCTGTGATGTGATTTTAACTCTGGTATTTTCACAAAATTATTATGATTTTCTGAAAAATTAATATTATTTTTACCATAGCCAGTACATTTTATTTCAAAATTTTCCAGCTCTTTTCTGAAAACTTCAATTTCAGAATAAAAATCAACAGTGTTTATTAATCCTGTATGAATGAATTTATGGGATTTATCAATTTTTTGAGGAGCAATTTCATAAGTTGAGGTAAGGTTTTGAAAAAAGAAAGGTGAATTGTTATTGCTGAAAGTGACAAATTTTGTAAGCCTCGAACCAATATCTATTCCTATTTTATTCATAAAAGTTCCATAAAATTTTCAATTCTTAATTTTGTTCTGGCATCAATATTTGAAGGACGGTCACCTTCAATTGTAAGCACAGGAATATCAATATGTTTTTTAAGTATAATATCTTCAATCTGTCTGTAACAGAAACATTGTGTGTAATGAATTAATCCGTCCAGTTTTCTACTTTCAACTTCCTGCTTAATTTTATTAATCCTGTATGACATTCCATAAGGATAGGAATATTCTAAATACTGATTATAAAAGCTTTCACCTGTATATTTACACATGGAAAATTCAAGAGGTATTTCATTATAAACCATTCCAGTGTTCAAACTTTGAAAATAATCATGAAAATCTGAAAAAATAGGCGGGACACCAATACATCCTAATCTGAATTTATAATTTAAAGTTTTTCTCTTTTCCACTGATGCTAAAAATTCATCCAGATTGTTTTCAAATTCTTCAATATTTCCGTTAAAATCAGAAGAATTTACAAGCCAAATATGATTTTCTAAAGGAGTAATTTTACCCTCAACAGTTAAATTATCTAATTTTTCAAGTTTTTTTCTGACAGATTTCAGCTTGTCCCAGACTAAAATAACCTCGGATTCAGAAACATCAAAACTGTTATATAATTTATGAAATTCATTTTTTAAACTATTTATATTTCGATTATATGGATATGCAAATTCTATAACTTCAACATCATTTTCTTTTAACACTTCAGAAAGCGCATGAGTATTGGAACAATCTCCCCAGACCGGTGCAATTACTTTTTTAATATTTTCAAATATTACAGCTGAGTATATACCTTTAATCCACGAACAGCAGTTGCCAGGAAACCCATCAATTTCAGCTTTTTCAATAAATTTTTCAGGATTTTTATCAGTAATAAAAATATTATTTAAATCAACAGGTTTAAGACCAGCTGCATAAATAATTTCCACAGGAATTGTTGTAGTAATACCAACTTTATTGTTATCAATCATGAATGAATAATAAACAAAATCATCAAAAAATTCAACCATCCCAGGTTTATCCGCGTTTCATTCTCGATCCATCCGCGTTTTATTCGCAGCCCCTAATCTTTTGCTTTCTCGGATCACTGATAACTGATTACGGTTCTAAGGTTCACCAACGTTTCTAAAAACTTTGACTTTTCTCTTTTTTTATTGTATTTTTATACTGGAAAATTTTTATTAAGGAGAAAAAATGGATACTAAAACCGAAAATTGTGAAACAGTTCCCCCAGAGCCTAGTTTTAAAATTTAGTATCCGGAGTATTCTTTACTATTACTCCGGGTAAAAACCAGGAGTAATAATATGATAAGAAAAAATTTGTTTTTGGTACCAGATATAAAAGAATTTATCGATAACAATCAATTACAGGCTTTAAAAGAATTCTGCGAAGAAAGTCATCCAGCTGATATTGCTGAAATTCTCGAAGCTTTAGAACCAGAAGACGCCTGGAAAATTCTTAAAGTCCTTGAACATGATTCTCAGGCTGAAATTTTTGCAAATCTTATTGAAGAAGTTCAGGTTGAAATAGCTACTAC
>JBAZDD010000309.1:0-2942 GCA_041654635.1 Candidatus Muiribacteriota bacterium | reverse complement strand
ATAATGCATGGGAATTAAAATTTTAGTGTTTAGCTTCTCAGCTATTATTTTAGCTACATTTCCATCTATTGTATAAATTCCCCCAAAAGGCGCAAGAAGCACATCATTTTTTGAAAAATATTTTTCAGGTAAAAAATTAGTGTCACCAATATCTCCGAGATGTATCAGATTTATTTTACCAAAATCAAAAGAAAAAATAATATTTTCTCCTCTGAGAGCTCCTTTTTCTTCATCATGAAAAGATTTAATCCCTTTAATTTGTATATCTTTATAACAGAAATTATCAGTAGAAAAATCCAGCACTGGTATATTTTCAGCAAATTTCGGACAGAAATGATCTTCGTGATAATGGCTTACCGTTATCAAATCGGGCTTCAATACAGGCAATGTATAATTCAAACATTTATCAAAGGGGTCTGTAACAATTCTGAAATTATTATATTCTATTAAAAAACAGGAGTGACCATACCATTTAATTTTCATTTAAAACTTTTTCCACCTCATTATTAATTTTTTCTTTCAAATAATCCCATGATTCATCTTCATAGTAAATTGAAATAGTATCAAGTACAAACTCCATTACTTTTCTTTCAAGTTCTTCTCTTATTCTGGAAAATTCTGCTGGTGCCTGATAGGATTTGATTTTTGTCATAATTTCATGCTCGTTTAAATACTGATTTGCTTTTATGCTTCTCAAATTGAGTTCACGGTTATCGATTTTTTTAATTACAGCAATTTTTGTCATGAAAAATTTTAATAGTTTATCAACAGCCAGACAGACATCATTAATATCATTTTCTGTCATATCAGGGAAAAGAGGAAGTGTTATTTCTTTTAAATATTCTTCATAAGCCACGGGAAAACTCTGATTAGTAAATCCATACTTGTTTCTGTAATAAGGCATAATATGAAGAGGTATAAAATGTACACTTGCTCCAATATTTTCAGCATTCAGAGCATTAATAAATTCTTTTCTATCACATTCAAGTTTTTCAAAATTAATTCTTAAAGGATAAAGATGCCAGGAATGCTTAATATTTTCTTTTACAAAGGGAGTGGTAACAATTTCATATTTTTCAAAAAAATTGTTATATTTTTTTACAATTTCATATCGTTTTTCCCAGTTATCTTCAAGTTTTTCAAGCTGCCATAATCCGAGAGAAGCTGAAATATCTGTAAAATTATATTTAAATCCGCAATCGATTATTTCATAATACCAGCTTCCACTGTTTTCATATCTTTTCCATGCATCTTTTGACATGCCGTGCAAACTCATTATTCTTATTCTTTCAGCAAATTCATCATCGTCGGTTGTAACCATACCACCTTCGCCACAGCAAAGATTTTTGGTAGCATAAAATGAAAAACAGGTCATATGACCAATGGTTCCAATTTTTCTTCCTTTATACACTGCTTCTGTTGCGTGTGCTGCATCTTCAATAACATATATATTTTTTTTTGAAGCAATTTCCATTATTTTATCCATATCACATGGATGTCCTGCAAAGTGAACTGGAATAATAACTCTTGTTTTATCAGTAATAATGTTTTCAAGTTTTGAAACATCCATATTTAAAGTGGTGTTTTCAATGTCACAGAAAACAGTTTTTGCTCCAAGCTGTTCAATAACATTAGCTGTTGCTGCAAAAGTATATGGAGTTGTAATAACCTCGTCCCCGCTTTTTACTCCACAGGCTTCAAGACAAAGATGAAGAGCTGCTGTACAGGAATTTACAGCTATGGCATGTTTGACCCCAATAGTTTCCTGAAATTTATTTTCAAATCTTTTTGTTTTTGATCCTGTTGTAATCCATCCAGACTTTAAAGTACTTATTACTTCTTCAATTTCTTCGTTGCCAATCGAAGGTCTGTTGAATGGTAAAAACTTCTGTCTGACTGGTTCACCACCATTTAAAGCAATTTTCATATTTACCTCTCTTACTCGCTATCGCTCGTGTGATGTTGCTTTCGCAACATGTAATGGCTTTCAGCCATGTAAAGACACCTGTCGGTGTCAGTAAAGTTGACTATCGTCAACAGATAAAGCAGTTAATAAGTTAACGGGTCTGTGACCCTAAGTGAGTAAGACTGGAAGCTTAAAACGTTTGCTTTTTCTTACTCACTCATTCACTTACTCACTGTTTCTTATTTACTCACTTATTCACTGCTTTTAAATAAGGAATCTCTCTTTCACCGCTCAGTATTTCTTTCTGATTCCCTGTATCTATTACATCTATAATATTAGTGTTTACTTTATTAAATCCACCACCAAAATTCCACTCATCCCTTTCTGCAATTACCGGTCTGATTCTTGAGCTTTTTGAACCATCCTGCCCCATCAGAGCGATAATAAAACCGGATTCTGTAAGGTTATGATTAAAAAATGCCTTTGATATTTTTATTACAAGCTCTCCTGTAATCTCATGAACAAAAGCATTTACAGCATTAGTTTTAGAAATTTCCTTTCCAGCTGAGTTGTAAACTGTAAGTTCTCTATGCCAGCCTTCAACATTTATAAAATAATTATATTTTCCTGCCGCATATGCATTTCTATCAATTCCCAGAGCAGTTTTTTCAGTATTGCCATCAGAATTTATATAAATATCAACAGTCTGAACTGAAATTCCAGTCTGTGAATTCCACACATTATCAATATCACTGATTCCAACTATAAAATAATAATCTGTCAAATCTTGCGCAAGTTCAAAAAATGTAAGATCAAATGAATTTAATTCAAATGCTGAATTAGTTGGATATGTATAAGTACCAGAACCATAATCATCACCTTTAACATCTTCAAAAAAAAGCATGGTTTCTAAATTATTTCTGTATGAATATTTAACTTCAACAAATTTATCAACAGGAAGACTTGAATTTTCAGAATCAGCATAACTTACTTTAATTCTTGCCGGGTTTTCTCCCATCATTCCCTCAACAACATT
>JBAZDD010000308.1:0-2957 GCA_041654635.1 Candidatus Muiribacteriota bacterium | reverse complement strand
TCAGGCATTTTTTTATGTATTCTTCTGAATTTTTATCTATGTTATGTGATTTTATTACTGGATTTTGCGATAGTCTGTTTTTCAAGGTCTGTATGGTTTTTAATTCATTGTTGTCTATTTCTTCATAACATATTTTAATTATTGGCGGAATTTTATACATGTAATAAACTGGAAGCGTTATTATTAAAAAATATATAAATATACTGATATATGCAAAGTATTTTCCTGCTCCTGATAATATTGTGTCAAAAAAACTGGTCAGGTTTACTGTTATGTTTAAAAATATCATTGAAAAAAAGATAAATAATAGAGAGATAATTGCAATTATAAGATATTTTGAATTTTTCAATCTTTTCCTCTCAGGCTATTTTTGATTTTATCTCAAATAGTTTTTTTCGGTAAAGGTTAGTCCTCTCTGGCAGAATGTTTCAAAGTTTTTGTGTATTCGAGCTAATGTTCTTGCTCTCACGACTGGGTCGTTTATTTTTGAGGTTAATTTCAATGCCTGGGTGCATTCTTCGATTTCTGAGAGTTTTACTGCCATTAATTCTACTAATTCAATAACATTGTTTATTTCAACTTTATCTAATAGTTTGATTGCTGCTACTGGATTGTTTGCTCTTGTAAGGGCAGAAATCAACGCAACGTATGAGTTAGTTTTCATGTGTTCATCTGGATAGTTTTCGATAATTTCAATCATGTCTTTTGTGTGTTTTTCTACTGTTTCATATTTTTTGTTTCTGGAAAGTATTATCAGTTTACTTATTTCAAAATATACTCTTTCGTAGGTGTCATATTCGTCTATAAACACTTCATAGTATTCTTCGATTTTATCGAGTGTTTCTTTTAATTCAAGCTTATAGGCTACTTCTGAATAATTTATTAAAAGATTTGTTACCAGTCCTGCTCTCCTGATTTTCATTATGTTTTCAATGTTAATAAGTTCTGCATATTTAAGTGCTTCTTCTTTCTGTCCTGTGTTATAAAAATGCAATGCTCCTTCGATTAGTTTTGTTATTCTGATTTCTTCTGATGGTATTACTATTATGAGTTTTAAAAACTCTTCAGAATTATTTTTGTGCAGGAAAAAATCGGCTATTTCTGAATATTTTGCTGATATTAATAATGGTTCGGTGATTTGTAGTAATTCGTTTACAAATAATTTTCTAAGATTTTCAGTTTTTCGAGTGTTTTCAAGTTCATAATTGATTTTGTATAGTTCTGCTATTATGTCGATTTTTTCATTCCCCTGATATGTTTCTATTTTGTTTTCATATTCTTCTGCTATTGTTTTTACTTTTTCTTTTAACTGGTTTTCTTTTATGTATGGTGTTATTGCTGTGATTGTTTGAAGATATTGTATTGCTGGATTGTTGTCTTTCATGTTTATAAGTTTTTCTGCGTAATAGTCTGCATTTTTGTTATCTTCAAGTTTTGAGAATATTCTGGCAAGGTTCTGGGCTATTTTTGAATTGGAATGATCGATACCAGTGTTATAAAGGTTTTCTGAGGCTTTTTTTGCAAAGTGATGGGATTTTTCTTTTTCATCCATTTCAAACAGGGTGATTGCAAGTTCCTGATATGCAAATGCTTTGAGTTCGGAGTTTTCATACATTGATATTGTTTCATCGGCAAAGTCGAGTATTTCGCCGTCGTATGGTCGTTTGAAAAAAAACAGTGTGATTATAATTATTATTAATGCGGTAATTATTATATATCGTGTTTTTTTTGGCATAAAAACTCCTTTTAATTGAGGATTGCGGGCAGAACATGTTCTGCCCCTACAAAAACTAAGAGCAATTTTAAAATAATTAAGTTATTATTTGATTTATCAATCAAACAAGTAATTGTCTTCGACAAGTAAACGCTTTAAATTCTTTTGTTTATAACTTGGTTACTTTGTAAACAATAACTTGGTTAAACAAAGTTTAAGCAATAACTTGATACTTTTGTATCAATAACTTGTTCATACTTAATGAACAATTACTGTTTTTAATTATCCCAGCACTTCAAGCACATTCTCTGGTGTGAATGGTGCTTTTGTCAGTCTTTTTCCTGTTGCATTATAAAAAGCATTTGCAATTACTGGCAGTGGCCCGTTTATACATACTTCGGCTACTGATTTTGCACCATAAGGTCCTGTGTTTTCATAGCTGTTTTCAACTAAAATATTTTTCATATTTGGTAAATCTTTTAATGTAAATATTTTATATTTTGAAAATCCTTTATTCTGCATTATTCCTTTTGCTGTGAATTTATAATCTTCAACTAAAGCATAGGATAATCCGTTAACTACTGAGCCTTCAACCTGTCCTTCAGCAAGTTTTGGATTGATTGCAACTCCGCAGTCTGTAACTGTTATATAATCTAATACTTCAATTTTGCCTGTCAAGGTGTCAATTTTTATTTCTGCATAGTGAGCGGTAAATGGTGGTGGTGATGCCTGTGACATACGGGATGATACTGCCTGTATCTGTTCAAGATTCGATAAATGCATTGCACTTGTGCATATTTCACCATAATTTAAAGCTGGTTCTTCACTTCCTTTTACATATACTTTGCCTTCAAAGAAATCCAGTTCTTCTTCTTTTCTGTCAAGCATCTGACAAGCATGTTTTTTAATGGTGTTCATTATTTTTTCTGCACAGTCTTTTACTGCAAGTCCTGACAGATAGGTTGTTGATGATGCATAAGCTCCAACATCAAACGGGGTTAAATCTGTGTCTGATGATAGTATTATTATGTCTTCTGTTTTTACGTTAAGTGTTTCTGCTGCTATCTGGCTTAATACAGTGTCAGAACCTGTACCAAGGTCAGTTGCCCCTACCATTAGATTAAACGAACCATCATCGTTCATTTTCATCCATACTGAACCCATGTCAATATATGGGACTGATGAGCCCTGCATGAAACATGCCATTCCTACACCATGTTTGTATCTGCGGCTTTCATTATAT
>JBAZDD010000307.1:0-2977 GCA_041654635.1 Candidatus Muiribacteriota bacterium | reverse complement strand
GTTGAACAGAAAAGAGTTAAACCTATGGCTGATATTGTTATAACCAAAGGTGGTCAGCCAGTAAAAAATTACGGAACAGTATATCTTTCACCTGCCAATTATGCTGGATATGTTCCTGAAGACCCTCTTCTTGATACATATATTCCAGGAGGGGCTGGTGTTCACAATACTCATAATGTAACATTTGATCTTACACTTCCAGGTATTAATCCACAGGGTCTTTACGGGAGATATCTTATTCTTTTATTTCAGGTTTACCCATATTCTCGGTACAGAATTCAGGATGAGGATATTGCAATAAATATGTATAAACCAAAACTTTTTCATACAGCACATACTCTTTCTCATCTTGAGTATCAAATACCTTCTGCATATAACTGGTTGACTTTAGATACACCAAGCATGGTGGATCCTGATGCTCATTTGCCTGGTCATATAAAAAGTGGTCTTCCTGCAACTCCGCCATTTGAAGTTCCTCCTCTTACATCAGTTCCAATTATTAATGATATGGAAATAGAATACAGTATTTTAGAATTTGATGCTTTTCTTTCAAATTACAGTGCTGGACTGGAATTCTCTACTGATCACACCTCAAGATATTTTGAATGGAGAGCAATTCAGAATTTCATATCAGGAACATACGAAGCCGGCACAGTATTAAAAGGATATTGAGAAACGTGTATGAAACGGGGATGAAAGCCATCACATGTTAACGAAAGTTAACATTACACGAGCGCAAGCGAAGTCTGAAGGAGTTTTTATGATTAAAAATAAAAAAGGATTACTTTTAATTGTTATTCTGCTTATAATTTCAGGACTTTCTATTACTGTAATGCTTACCATTCCAAGAGAAGCCCTTACATTAAGCCGTCAGGAAGAACAGACACTTATTGATTCGCTCATGTCTGTTGAAAATTCAATAAACTCAGCTTTAAGACGGGTAGAATTCAAAGAAATGCTCAGAAGAACCGTTGGAAGACCTCCAGCTCCAACTCCACCTTTTACCACTTATTATATGCCTGAATATTTTCCAACCCCAGCAGAAGATTTAACTCAAACTTTCTGGAAAAAAACTTTGTATGGTTCGTATATTCTTGATTATGATGAATCACTAATATTTCTTGATAATCTTACCAGACTTGGCTATCTTGTTGAAAGAATGTATTATCCGCCACCAGTACTCAAAAATAAAAATTCTCGATGGAGAGTTATGATTTCAGAAAAATTTGATTACAGTGAACTTTATCAGTACAATCCATACCCATAATCACTTAAAATCAGTTTTTTTTATTATACTTTCTTTTTTTAAATTTTTTTTCAATTTCATTCCGATAAAAAACTGACTTTGTTCAGGAGATATTCCTGTTGCCGGTCGTGCAAATCTTACTTTATCCAAAGTTAGAGTTTCACCTTTTTTTAAATCACAATCTGCTATCATGCTACGTCTGAAATTGTTTCTTTTTGATTTCTGTTCTTTACTTACTTTTCTTTCAAAATCACCCAGCATTAAATTAATTTTAGAAAGCTCTTTGCAAAGCTTTGCCATATCCTCAGGGTCACAGGAAATAGCATGATCCCAACCGGGTAAATTTTTATCAAGTGTAAAATGTCTTTCAACAACACATGCTCCTATAGCTGCTGAATATAAAGCTGGCAGAATATCTGTACTGTGATCTGAAAATCCAACAGGAAGATTAAAAACCTGGTCTAAATATTTTATATTATTCAGATTTAGTTCGCTGTAAACTGGAGGATAATCTGAAATACAGTGCATGAGAACGATTTTATGATTTCCTGTCTTTTTTATTGAATCAACAGCTTTAACAATTTCATCAAGCGTAGAAAACCCAGTTGAAAGAAATACTGGTATTTTTTTACTTGCTGCATATTCAAGAAATGGGTAATTATTCAAATCCATTGATGCAATTTTTATAAATGGCACTTTTATGCTGGCAAGAAAATCAACTTCTTCAAATGAAAATGGAGTTGCCGAAAATAAAATATTATTTTCATCACAGATTTTTTTAAGCTTTCTGAACTGTTCAAATGAAAAAGAATAATTTTCAAGGTCTTTTTTAAAATCAGGTTTATCTTCAAGAAAATTCTCTGAATATAATGAGTTTTTTGTCCATGTCTGAAATTTTACAGCATGAGCGCCAGCTTTTTTAGCTATAATTATATGTTTCTCGGCAAGTTTAATGTCCCCATTATGATTAACGCCTATTTCAGCTATTACAAAAGGGGGTTGCCCTTTCCCAACTTTATATTTTCCAATATTCAATATCATATTTAATCCCTTTTTTATGTATGGTTTTTGTTAATCACTCATTCATTGCTCTAATCTTCAACGGGCAGAACATGTTCTGCCCCTACAAAAGCTTAAAGGCAATATAAAGCTCGTGACCCGTAATCGGTGATCCGTAATTCGTTAAAAGCTTTTTTGTTTTGTTTTTTCTGATCACTCATTACTCATCACTGATTACGGCTTTTAAGGTTCATTCGCGTTTTATACGCGTTTCTTACGCGTTTTATACGCGTTTCATTCGCGTTTCATTCGCGTTTCTCTCGCGTTTCTCTCGCGTTTCACCCGCGTTTCACTGCTTCAAAGTCGGACTGCTCCTGATTTTTTATCTAAAACACTTTTTAAATCATATAAAACACAGTTTTTATTTGAAACAGCACTGTATATTTTTTTAAAATCTTTTAAAAATTCTTCATGACTTACTGCAAGAATAATACAGTCATATTTTTTTTGAGGTTTTTTCTGAAGTATTTTAATTTTATATTCATCCATTGCTTCTTCAACATCTGCAACAGGATCCCATATATCAACAGAAGCTTTATATTTTTTAAGCTCATCATAAATATCGACAACTCTTGTATTTCTTGTGTCAGGACAGTTTTCTTTAAAAGTAAATCCCATAATAAGAATTTTACTTTCCCAAACAAGTATTTTTCTTTTGGTCATTTCTTTAAT